>JAAYGE010000048.1 GCA_012727835.1 Bacillota bacterium | reverse complement strand
GAAGAGGTGGGCCCTGAAAAGGTTGGCGTGATAGTGATGACTATCACCAACAACACGGCCGGTGGACAGCCTGTTTCGATGGAGAATATCCGCGAGACCTCCAAGGTGGCCAAAGAATATGGCATTCCTATGGTAATTGATGCGGCTCGCTTTGCCGAGAACGCCTATTTTATCAAGCCCCGCGAGCCCGGCTATGCGGACAAGTCGATCATTGAGATCACCCGCGAAGCCTTTAGCTATGCCGATGCCTTCACCATGTCGGCCAAGAAGGATGCCATCGTTAACATAGGTGGCCTGATTGGCGTTAAGGAGGACGAAGAGCTGTACACGAAGGTACAAGGCCTTACCGTCCCCTACGAAGGCTTTGTCACCTACGGGGGCTTAGCCGGTCGCGATTTGGAGGCACTGGCTATCGGTCTTTATGAGGGAATCGAGTTGCCTTACCTACGCTACCGTATCGGCCAGGTGGAGTATCTGGGCGAGTTGTTACGGGAAGCGGGCATACCCATCCAGTACCCGGTAGGCGGGCATGCCATCTTTATCGATGCCAAGAAGCTGCTGCCCCATATTCCCTATTACCAGTTCCCGGCCCAGGCCCTGGCTATCGAGCTATATCGGGAGGCGGGAATTCGGGGCTGCGATGTGGGTTCCTACATGCTCGATCCCGATCCGGTGACCGGTGAGCAGCCGGAGGCGGAGATGGAGTTTACCCGGTTATGCCTACCGCGGCGCGTCTATACGCAAGCCCACCTGGATGTGGTAGCCGAAGCATTGGTGAACATCAAGCAGCGGGCCCATGAGATTAAGGGCTACGAAGTCGTCTGGCAGCCTAAGGTGCTGCGCCACTTTACCGCCAAACTTAAGCCAGTAGAATAGGGCAGTAGTTGCATTACATCTAACATTTCCGCAGGATAACGGCTTATGCTGCCGAAGTAAAGATGAGTAAGCGATTCCCATATGCAACCCTTCTATGAGCGATTCGGCATGTGCGTGCCCACGGCATGGTAATCCGCAAGTACCTCTAAACCTAAGCATGCTTCGGTACTTGTGATGATAAGCAAATAAGGCACAACCAAAATGAAAGGAGCAAACGAAATGTACGACTACATTCTTCGTGGCGGTACGGTAGTGGATGGAACCGGCCAAGCGGCCTATAAGGCCGATGTGGCTATCAAGGACGGGAAGATAGCAGCAATTGGGCCCAATATTTCTGGTGAGGCTAAAGAGGCAATTGATGTCACCGGTTTGGCGGTGGCGCCGGGCTTTATCGATATGCATGCCCATTCGGACACGGCCTTCCTGATAGATGAACGTTGCGAAAGTAAAGTATACCAGGGCGTGACAACCGAAGTAGCGGGCCAGTGTGGCTCCACCATTTATCCTTGCCCCGATGATCGCATGGAGAACATTCGCCATTTTGCTGGCAGCCGGTTCCAGGATTTCGCTTCCCGTTCCTTCCAGGAGTTCATGGATAAGGTGCGGCAGGAAGGGAAGAAGATGAGCACCAATTTAATTTCGCTCATCGGCCATGGGGCCCTGCGCTGTGGCGTAATGGGCTATGAGGATCGCAAGGCCACGCCCGAAGAATTACGGGAAATGCAAGAGCTGTTGGAGCGGGATATGCAGGCAGGGGCCTGGGGGCTGTCTTTAGGCTTAGGCTATACACCGGGCGTTTCTTCCGACCAGGAGGAGTTGAATGCCCTAGGCGAAATTGTGGCCAAATATGGCGGCATCATCACTTCCCATATGCGGGACCAGGGAGCCAACACCCCCAAGTCCTTAGAAGAAATGTATGAAATCAATCGGAAAACCGGTGCCCACGTACACATTGCCCACTTTAAGGCTAGTGGCAAGAAAAATAGGGGCCGGGCACCAGAGTTTGCGCAGAATGTGGCCGTCGCTAGGGAGGCGGGCATAAATGTGACCGTCGACGTATATCCCTACACGGCCGCCTCTTCCGGCATCACCAATTCCTTCCCCAAATGGTCCATCCAAGGTGGCAAGCATATGGCGGTGGCCCGTTTGCAGGGCGAGGAACGGCAGCAGATTATCGATTTCTTGGAAGATGCCTTCCAGACCCAGGCCGACGGAGAAGGTTTGTACATCGTGACCACCAGCGGCCGTTATCCCATTGCCGACGGCAAGAACATTTGGCAATTGAGCCAAGAGCTGGGGCTCAGCATGGCCGAAACTATCGCCAAGGTTACCATCGAAACCGATGCCGGCGCCACCTGTATTTCCTTCGCCATGAGCGAGGAAGACGTGGATTATATGCTGTCCCAGAAAGACTTTGTTATCGGCAGTGATGGTAGCGGCTTGCCCTTGTCGCCGGAAGAAAACGAAGGTAAACCCCATCCGCGCAACTTCGGTACCTTCCCGCGCTTCTTGCGTTGGGCCCGCGAAAAGGGGATTGCCTTAGAAGAAGCGGTGCATCGGATTACCGGGCTGACGGCCGATGTTTTAGGGCTAACCGATCGGGGCACCCTGAAGGCGGGGTTAGTGGCCGATATCACCGTCTTTGATCCGGAAAAGGTGACTGACAAGGCCACCTACGATAACCCCTTCCAAAAGCCGGTGGGCATTGAGCATGTATTTATCAGCGGGCAACCAGCCCTGCTGCACGGCCAACAAACGGAAAAGCGGCTGGGCCAGTTCTTGCTGAAGCGTTAAGTGGATATAAAACGAAATTTGGGCGTGTCGCAAACGTGATTCGACACGCCTTTCTTTTCCATGGGCCGACCTGCCGGTGTTGTTGTCATGCAAGGTGTTTTTGTCACAACTGTAGGGGCGAGGCGCTGCCTCGCCCGGCTGGACGGACATGGGTTTTATACTCCGATGCAGAGGTTGTGCGGTAGAGCTGAGTCTGCTGTCTGCGGGCCGGTCATCGACCGGCCCCTACGAATACACTGTACCCGGGGGGAATGGTTTACTCGATAATCCCAGCTGCCCATCCCCATCCTTCGTAGGGGCGAGGCGCTGCCTCGCCCGCCTGGGTTCAGGGATTATGCCGGCAGGAACTTTTTGGCGACTATCGCGTCTATGCAGCCAAAGAAGAATCTATAAAGGAGCGCGTGCCCGATGCGCAAATGGCTGGCGATATTTCTCGTGCTAGCACTATTTACCGGCTGTTCCTCGGCGCTGCCACCGCAGGTCAAACTGCCCGGCGAACCAGTTGTTCAGGCCGATGGGATCGAATCCTACAATCAGTTTGGGTTTAACCTGTATCAGAAGCTACTTACGCCAGGAGAGAACATTCTCCTGTCACCGGTTAGCGTGGCTCTAGCCCTGTCTATGGCCTACAATGGGGCCGCCGGTGAGACCAAGGCGGAGATGGCCGATGTATTGCTGGTGTCCGGTCTTGATCCGGAGCAGCTCAATCAGTCCAACAAGTTGCTGCTGCAGGAACTCCAGGCATCCGATGTAACCGTAGAAATTGCCAATTCTCTTTGGTTGCGGCAAGGCGTACCCTTTTTGCCCCATTTCATCCAGCTGACCGAGACCTATTATGACGCTCAGGTGAGCGAGCTCGACTTTGCTCGCGCTGACGCGGCTGCTACTATCAATCAATGGGTGAAAGACAACACCAACGGTTTGATAGAAGAGATAATACAGGGCCCCATCGATCCGTTGACTATAGCCTTTTTGCTGAATGCCATCCATTTTCAGGGCGATTGGAGTGCCCCTTTTGCGGCTAGCGGCACCCGGGACGATGTGTTTAACACACCCGCTGGTCCGGTGACCGTTCCCTTTATGCACAAAACGGCCACCTTTGAATACTTGGAAGAAGAGGGGCTACAGGCAATTCGTCTGCCCTATGGCAAAGGCAATATGGCTATGTATATCTTTCTGCCCGAGGATCTGGAAGAGTTCCATAAGAGTTTGACCCAAGAGCGGTGGGCTAAGTGGCGCTCAGCCTTCACTTCGGATAGAGGGGAGTTGGCTCTGCCGAAGTTCAAATTTGAATACGAAGAAAGGCTCAACGATGCTCTGATGGATTTAGGTATGGAGCGAGCTTTTGACGCGTTTGCCGCCGATTTCAGCGATATGGTGGAAAGGGGCGACCAAGCCTATATCAGTGAGGTGAAGCATAAGGCCTTCATTGAAGTCGACGAAAAGGGTACCGAGGCGGCCGCCGTAACTTCCGTTGAGATCACCCTTACCAGCATGCCGGCGGCACCTAGCTTTAGTATGAAGATTGATCGGCCCTTCTTCTTCATGATCCATGATCAGCAGACCGACTCGATCCTGTTTATGGGGTCCGTATACAATCCCAGTGAGTAAATAGAGCCGTCTAGGTTAGCCCATTGCTTGCGCTGCAGGCAATGGGCTATATTGTTGGCCCAGCTACAGGCGTTAGGTTAACTGGGCCCAATAGTTGTCGTAGGGGCGAGGCGGTGCCTCGCCCGCTGTTTTAAGCCCATCCAACTGCTGTAGAGGTATAAAAAAGTCTCATAGCCTCATAGTATTGATTATTATTAGCAATAAGGGTATAGTATAACTAACAAAACAAACCCAGATAAAAGGAGGATCTCTATAATGGAAAACACCTACACTCGCATGCCCCTAATTGGTGACCCGGCTCCCGCCTTTAAGGCTATTACAACCCAGGGTGAGATGAACTTCCCAGAAGACTATTAGGGCAAATGGGTAATTCTCTTCTCCCACCCGGCCGACTTTACTCCGGTCTGCACCACCGAGTTTATGACCTTCGCCGCCATGCAGGAGGAGTTTGAGGCTCTCAACACCGAACTAGTCGGTCTTTCAGTAGACTCTTTACATTCCCATATCGCCTGGTTGCGCACCATCACGGAGAAGATCGAGTGGAAGGGTTGGAAGAATCTCGAGATTAAGTTCCCGCTTATTGCCGATATTTCTATGGATGTGGCCAATAAGTATGGCATGATTCAACCCAACCAGTCGACTACGGCTGCCGTGCGCGCTGTGTTTGTTATCGACCCCAAGGGTATAATCCGCACCATTCTCTATTATCCGCTCTCCACTGGGCGCAACTTCGACGAGATCAAGCGCAT
>JAAYGE010000001.1 GCA_012727835.1 Bacillota bacterium | reverse complement strand
GGAAAAGGGATTTCGGATTAGCCTTGGGGAGTGGCGGCTTGCGGGGAGCGGCCCACATAGGGGTGCTCAAGTGCTTAGAAAGACATGGCCTGCGACCGGATTGCTTGGCCGGAAGTAGTGCCGGCGCGGTGGTGGCCGCCTTGTATGCGGCCGGCTATTCGGTGGCCGATTTAGAAGAGTTGGCAACAGGCCTGGATGCGGACAAAATATACGACACCAACCTAAGCTGGAGCACCCTCCTATCGCTAATTAGGGGGTTGTTCTGCCGTAAGCGCTGTCCATCGCCAACAGCTTTACCGAAGGGGCTAATTAAAGGGGCGGCTTGGGAACAATATTTGCTCCGTCTGCTGGGGGAGCGCAAATTTGCCGATCTGGCTTTACCTACCGCCCTGTTAGCAGTGGATGTGGAAACCGGGGAGGAAGTGGTTTTCGCCGGTCGGCCAATGGCCGGTGCGGATGTAACTCTCACGGACGCCAGGGTGGCTACGGCTGTACAGGCCAGCACCAGTATTCCAGGAGTATTTGAGCCGCTAAACTTGTATGGCTATACTCTGGTGGATGGAGCTGTCCGCGCCAGCGTACCTGCCCAGTTAGTACGTAACTTGGGCGCCCCGGTGGTGGTAGCTGTCGACCTGGGTTACGCTGGCCAGCGGGAGGACCGGGTGGACAACTTAATTGAAGTAATTTCCCAGTCGCTACATATTTTAGGTGAAGCCCTGACTAAATGTCAGCTGGAATCAACGGCCGACTTAATAGTCCGGCCTCGCATTTATAACGTGTCGCTGAGGGATTTTCAGCGGATTCCCGAAATAATAGATCGGGGAGAAAAGGCAATGGAGGCGCAAATCCCGCGGTTACGGCAACTAGTGGAGCCTTTTCATTATTGATTGCAGGATATTGGGGGCTGATGGTGAAATTGTAGTGACGAGGACATTAAGCTGTAGCTTAATGCTAATAAACTTGGCATGTGAGGAGGGCAACAAGTATGAAGCGAAAAATCGTTGCGGAAGACATTTGCGCGCTAAATTTTGTTGGCGATGCCCAACTGGCGCCCGATGGTCGCGTAGCTTATGTGCTTACAGAAGTAGATAGGGCCAAGAATGGATACCGTTCCGCCCTTTGGTCCGTCATGCCGGGAGCCGAACCGGTAAGACTTACTTATGGTCAAAGAGCCGACGGCGGCTTGGTGCGGGAGAGTCGACCCCGGTGGCGGCCCGGTGGCGGCTTGAGCTTTGTTTCTAACCGCCAAGGCAAACCTCAGGTATTCCTGCTGGAAGCCACTGAAGGCGAAGCTCGCCAATTGACCACGGCTCCAGAAGGCGTTAGCGAGTATGTATGGTCCCCCGATGGCCGTTATCTGGCTTTCGTCAGCAAAGATCCGGAGGATGAAGAGGCAGCCAAGGATAGGAATCCGGATGTGCGCCACATTACCCATCTGCGCTACAAGTTTAACGGGGTCGGTTTTACCGACACTAGAAAGAAGCATCTGCATGTACTAGATTTAGAAGACGGCTCCGTCCGGCGTGTAACGGATGGGGATTTTGACGTTGCCAATGTGGCCGGGAGCCCCGACGGTGCCCGCTTAGCCTTTAGTGCTTGCATTGGGTGCGATTGTGAACTGCATATGATTCCCGATATCTGGGTAGTAAATGTGGATGGTAGCAATTTGCAGCGTCTGACTCAGGGCAAAGGTGCGGCCAATTCGCCGGTCTTCTCTCCCGACGGCACTAAGATTGCCTATTTTGGCCATGAAAAGGGAGAAGTCGGTTACGCCAACAACGATCTTTGGGTTATCCCCGCTAGCGGTGGCCAACCGGTGAACTTAACTGAGGCATTAGATCGCTCTGTCGGTTGTTCGGTCGGTGGCGATGCCCGTATGGATGGTGGCTCCGCTTTGGCAGCCTGGACAGCCGATGGAGAGCACCTGTTCGTTACTGTTACCGACGGTGGTACCTGCCATCTCTACCGGGTAGGTTTGAACAAGGAAATTAGCCGCCTGACCTACGGGGAAATATCGATTACTTCCTTTAGCCACGCGGTAGTTAATGGGCAGGATGCGCTCACCTTCATAGCCGGCAGTGTTAGCAACCCGGGCGATGTTTACCTGTGGCAGGCGGGCGAAACAAAGCGTTTGACCGCCGTCAATGAGGCAGTAATGGCCGATTGGCAGCTAGCCTCGCCAGAGCGTTTCACCGTGGAGACGGCCCCTGGTTGGGAAATCGAAGGTTGGATTATGAAGCCCATCGATTTCACTCCTGGCGAGAAATATCCGCTGATCCTGCATATCCATGGCGGCCCCCATGCTACCTATGGTTATGCCTTTATGCATGAGTTCCAGTTGTTGGCTGCCAAAGGCTACGGTGTGCTTTATACTAACCCACGGGGTAGCCGGGGCTACGGTGAGGAGTTCACCAAGGGCGTGGTAGGCGACTGGGGTGGCGGCGACTATGTGGACTTGATGGGTGCCGTTGACTACGCGCTAAAACTGGATTGGGTGGACGAATCTCGCCTGGGCGTAACCGGCGGCAGCTATGGCGGCTACATGACCAACTGGATTGTGACCCAAACCGATCGCTTCAAGGCGGCAGTTACTCTGCGTAGCATCAGCAACATATACACCAAGTACGGTTGCAGCGAAATCGGTTGGTACGGCAATAAGGCTGGCTTTGGTGGTCGTGACTTGTGGGATTCGGAAGACTTCATTATGGAGCGCTCTCCGATTCGCTATGCACCACGGGTGAAAACACCGATCCTTATTATTCATAGCGAGGAAGATTACCGTTGCCCCATGGAGCAGGCAGAACAATGGTATGTGGCTTTGAAACGTCTCGGCGTTACCACCGAGTTTGTGCGTTTTGCCGGTGAGAACCATGAGCTGTCGCGCTCCGGCAAACCGCGCAATCGTATTGATCGCCTCAACTTTATCCTTGGCTGGTTCCAGCGTTTTGTCTAGGCGCAAACAAAAACACCGCAGCATGTTAGCTGCGGTGTTTTATTTTTAGCTGCTTTAGACGAGTTCGGCTAAACGCTTATAGTGCTCATACCGGGCACGAGCATCGGCTTCTGCCCGCTGTAACAGCTCTTCCGCCTGCTCGGGGAACTGCCGTAGTAGAGTGGCGTAGCGAACTTCACTGCGGATGAACTCTTGGAAATCACCACTGGGCTCTTTCTGATCCAGCACAAACGGATTCTTGCCTTCCTTGCTCAGTTCCGGGTTGTAGCGGTAGAGTGGCCAGTACCCGGCTTCAACGGCCAGCTTAGCCTGCCGCTGGCTCTTGCTCATGTCGATACCATGGTTGATACATGGTGCATAAGCGATGATTAGGGACGGACCGTCATACTTCTCGGCTTCCAACATGGCCTTGAGCAACTGATTATGGCTGGCGCCCATGGACACACTAGCTACGTAGACATAGCCATAGGACATGGCCATGAGACCCAGATCCTTCTTGCGGGTACGTTTACCCGAGGCGGCGAACTTGGCCACCGCACCCGTAGGCGTAGCCTTTGATGATTGACCACCGGTGTTGGAATAAACTTCCGTATCTAGCACCAGTACATTGACATTTGCTCCGGAGGCGAGAACGTGATCTAAACCACCGAAACCGATGTCATAGGCCCAGCCGTCGCCACCGACGAT
>JAAYGE010000047.1 GCA_012727835.1 Bacillota bacterium | reverse complement strand
GTGTAAATACAAGCATACATCTGGCCAGTAAAGGGCGCCTGCTGGCCGGCCCGAGCAATCTGTTCAATCAATTCTTCGGGCACATCTTGCTCCGTAAATTTGCGAATTGAGGCGCGCGCTAATATGGTATTAATCACTTCATTCATTGCTCTACCTCCTTTTGTCTTCCTTTTTCGTCTTCCCGATGGGAATTCCTTTTCTGGCCTTGAAATACCTTCGGAATATATCGCTTCAGGTAATTGCTCTTTGCTTTAGAATATGTTTAGAGGGACTAATAATCTCTCGACTGACAGGAAAGGGGACAAAACCTATGTGGAGTGCGATCGGTGTTGCTGCCGCCTTCGTAGTGATCATTGTACTGGTTACCCGCAAAGTAGCCTTGGGCTACGCCCTACTGGCTGGCTCGTTTATTGCCGCCATCTCATCGGGGCTAAGCCCTTGGGGCTTCCTGGTAACCTCCGATCAGACATTGATGCAACCAGCTACTCTTAACCTGGTTTCAACACTAGTTTTGATCAGTATTTTAGGCAGTTGGATGAAGAACCTAGGCATCCTGGACCGCATGGTGGATGCGCTGGAGAAGGTTCTGCGCAATGCTAAGCTCACTATTACTGTAATTCCTTCTATAATGGGAACGCTGTTGGTGACCGGTGGCGCCATCATGGCTGCCCCTATGGTAAACTCTATAGGGGAGCGTATTAATTTAAGTAATGAACGCCGCGCAGCCATTAACTTGCTTTATCGGCACGTTTGGTATTTTATTTTCCCTTTTGCACCCGCTTTTATTTTGGTTAAGGAAATTGCCAATATAGAAATCAACCGCCTGATTCTCATCCAGTTGCCCCTTACTATTGTGGCAGTCTGGGCCGGCTACCAAGCCTGGCTCAAAGATGTACCGGCAGACAATGAAGATGCCCCCAAACCAACTAGAGATGACTATCTCAATCTGCTGCGCTACACCTCGCCCCTGTGGAGCGCATTGGTGCTGGGGCTAGGCTTCGGTTTACCTTTTCAGTTGGCCCTATTAGTGGGTCTAGGCCTAGCTCTCTATTACGGGCGTCCTCCTGTAGATCAAATTCCGAAAATGGCGATACAGGGTATTCAAGTGCCTATCGTGCTTTCCGGTGTGGGCATCATGATCTTTAAGGAAATCTTGGCCCAAGGGGATACGCTGAGCGCACTAACCAACTGGTTACTCAACCTAGGCTTGCCCCTTTGGGTTATCGTGGTGGTGCTACCGACCATGGTCTCTCTCGTTTCCGCCTCATCCACCTCTGCCATTGGCATCACATTGCCCCTCTTGTTACCGGCCATACAACAATCGGGGCATCAGCTGTTATACATTGCCGGCGTCTATACCGCCTCATTTCTAGGTTATTATTCTTCTCCCTTACACCTATGCCAGGTACTGACCTTGGAATTTTTCCAGGTCAAAATGAATGATCTGTATCGAGAATACAGGTTGCCGGTTTCCGCCCTCTGGCTTACCCTCTTTGCCATTCTAGCTATAGGGCATCTGGTATAACAAAAGGCCCCGCATCAGCAGCGGGGCTCAACATAGCTTATATTGGCGGGAGTATGTGGGAATCGAACCCACCACGCGCTTTATTAGAGCGCGTTGCCGGATTTGAAGTCCGGAAGGCACACCAGCACCTATCTACTCCCGTTTTATTCACGGCTTTCAGTATAGCATGCCTAAAGGTTGTCTGTCAAAGCTGGTAAGGTGTTGCAGCAAATTCTAGACGGATATGGAGGCTTGAGGAAATGACAAAACCGAATCCGACACACAGGCCCAACGGGCAAAGCTACCTACAACGCATAAAAGGGTTTAGCCGCAATGCCAGGCTATACTTAATTTTCATTGCCCTGGGGCAGATAAGCCTAGGGGCTTATCAGGTTACATATAACCTGTATTTGCGTTCGCTGGAATATTCAGTAGCCACTATTGGTCTTTTAGTCTTTGTAGAAACACTGGCCAGTGGCTTGTCGGCTTTGCCAGCGTGTATTTTTAGCGATCGCTTTGGGCGAAGACGTAGCCTCGTTTATGCCAGCATTCTCAGTGGTCTGGCCGCTTTCGGCCAGATAAGTTTCACTCAAACCTTGCCCCTGCTCCTATGCTTCAACTTCCTACGCGGCGCATCCACTACACTGAAGCAGATTTCCCAATCGCCCTTCTTAATGGAGAACAGTAAGCCAGAGGAACGGGTACATCTCTTTTCCGCCAACCAGGCCCTTTCCACCATGGCCTCGGTTCTCGGCAACACGTTCGGGGGGGCCTTACCCGCATTATTGCTACCGCAACCCTTCATTAACGGGATAGAAGTAAATGCACTGCGCTGGACGCTAGCAATTTCTATCGGCTTTTATTTCCTGGCGGCCATTCCCGTATATTTCATTCAAGAAAACGAACGGACATTTAAACCGCGCCCTGCCTTAACCGAATTGGCTGTAGCTATCAAGACTCAGCGGGTACGGCAATTCGCCCTTTTCCAGGGTATAATTGGCCTAGGCGCCGGTATGGTGGTACCCTTTTTCAACGTATTCCTGCGAGACCAGCTTGGTGCCACATCAGCCCAGGTAGGCTCAATTATGGCCATGTCCAGCATCGTACTCACCGTGGGGGTGCTAATTAGCCCTATTCTCGCCGAACGTTTAGGCAAGGTGCGAGCCGTCTACACGACGCAAATGTTATCGCTTCCCTTCCTATTATCGGCTGGCTATGTTCCTAATTTAACCATTGTGGCCGTCGCCTACTGGTTGCGCATGGCCCTCATGAACATGTCGTCGCCCATTTCCAATACCTTTTCTATGGAAATGCTAGACCCCCGACAGCGGGCCACAGCCAATAGTCTATTCAATATGACTAACCATATCCTACGGGCCATCGGTGGTGCCATCGGCGGCTTTATGATGGACCGTTTCGGTCTTTCCTCTCCCTATATCGTAACAGCAGGACTTTATTTGTGCGCCAGCCTATATTTCCGTAAAAACTTTAGTCCTATCGAAAAAGAATTGGACCAGCGCCAGGAGCGGCCGGTCCAATCGGCCTAATACACAAGGGGCTGTTGCAAAAGCAATCAGCCCCGCTGTGTTTTTAAGCCGTGGTCATGCTCACCTTGATTCAAGAGCCGAGGGGTCTGTGTAAGCACAGTTGGCGCTAGCCAGTGCTCTAGCAGCCCCCTCGGCTCTTGCTGTTTACAAGGTGTTGGCCGCCCTGCAGTTAGAGGCCCTTATACGACAGCCCCTGTTATTAATCTTTTTCTCCCCTATATTGGGGGTGCAAGACACGTTTATCTCCATCCCGTTTGGTCGTCTTTTCTGCGTCCAAGTACTCCAACAGGGGTAGGGCAAATTTACGGCTAGTATCCAAAGCGGTACGCAGGTCGGCTATGGTAATACTGCCATGCTCTTTGATCCATTTTACCACCAGCTGGCGCACCTCTTTGACCGTTTCAGTAAGGAAGGCCAATTGGGGCGTAACCCGTACCACTTCACCTACCCTAGCCCTGGCCGCCGCCAATTCCATTATCCGCTCAGGCGTTTCATTGAGTTCGGTCGCCAATTCGTCAATATCGGGAGGCGTGAAGGGGGCAGCTCCCAGTTGGGCCAGTACCCTTTCCCGCATGCGGGCGTAAGGTCCACT
>JAAYGE010000046.1 GCA_012727835.1 Bacillota bacterium | reverse complement strand
TTCCAGGCCCCAGGTGGATGGCAAAGATAAGGTAGCCGAAATATAGAAACTGGAGGAAGAGGAAAGCGGGGCAGGGCGTGGAAAAGAAGTAGGAGCAGAGTTAATTAGTTCGGCTGGAGGTGCCTCTATGTTTTTTCGTTTGGGGATTTTAAATGTACGGCGGCAACTGGCCCGCAGCACTTTGGTAGTTCTGGCTTTAGCTATGGCCGCTAAGAGCCTCACAACCTCGTAAGCTTTACAAGATATCCCGCCCCTCCGGATAGCGCCCTTCTTGAGCCGCTTCACCGGAGGGCATATTCTGGTCATACCCTTTCGCTGGGTCGGCCAGCAACTGACCGAC
This sequence comes from Bacillota bacterium, assembly GCA_012727835.1. The sequence continues at coordinate 8,062 of JAAYGE010000046.1, read as the reverse complement.
ATTACCGGCACGACAAAATACGAGCCGACCCACTTGTTGGCCAGCGGTAGCAGCTGGCTAGATTGGTTTTACCCCCAGTTTTATGAACAGGGCTTTTGGGTGCCACTGGGGGAGCAGCCCAACGAGTTTATAGACCCTAACCTGACAGCCGAACTGGCAACTTTTCCAGGCGTTGAGGCGGTAGTGACTATACCCATGCTACCGGTCGTAGTGCAAGGCTTTGGGCCCGGCGGTCGAGTGGATTACCCGCTGCGTATCGCGCCGCTCACAGAAGAAATCCAACAACTAACTGCCGACCGACGACAGCCCGATCAATTTGCGCTGGCCAACACGGGTATCTTTTTTAATAAGCCAGCCCCGGTTTTACGAGAAAAGGTTCCCTATCAGCAGCAGGGGGAAGCGGTGGATCTATTGTTACCCCAGTTGGACGATAGAGGTAGGTTGGACTTTACGGAACCTATAAGCTATACTCTGCCTTTCGGAGCTTATCTGCAGGTACCCACACGAGAAGTGGCGTGGATGGATCCGGTAGGCGGTACCTTGACTGAAGAAGGGCGGCTGGCTGTCGATATAGCTTGGATAGGACAAGTAAGTTGGCAGGAAATCGTTAACCAGGTGAGCAGTAACGGTGCAGCAATCCCCATCAGTAACCTAGTTTTGCGGGTGGAGGACCTGCAGATTCTTGAACCTACTATTGCGGAGCTGAATGCCACCTACCCCGACTTAACATTTGTTAGCTTAGGAGAAGTGGAAGAACGGATTTTCCACACGGGGCATTTGGAACAGTTTTCCCAGGCCCCCCAAAATGTTTGGAGATTACCAGGCCAGCCTCGCCTGACCATACCCATATCTTTTAGTCGTATTTTTGCTTACTTGCTGGTGCTGATAGCCGCTATTCTGTTAGGTGGCCATATGTTGACCGGAATTGCCAGCCGCCAGCAGGAAATTGGAACCCTGCGGGCCCTAGGTGCTCGGCGCCGCGATATAATCATACTAGGCTTCAGCGAGACGGTTGCCCTCACCCTGATTGGTGCCACACTAGGCTTTTTCCCCTTACGTCTCTTTGGCGTTATTATGCAGCTGCGGGGTGGGCAGGCCTTCCTTGACGTCCTACTAGCATTCATAAGGGAATACGTGCAGATTTGTGGCCTCACCCTGGCGGCAGCGCTATTGTTTTCTTTATTGCCCGTTTGGCGATTATCTAGTGTAGCACCGATGGAGGTGTTGCGTAATGAGTAGCTTACTAAGTCTGTGGAGCAAACGAGTCTGGTGCTTTCGCTTCGTTCATCTGTTGGTAGCGGGTCTTGTGGCGGCAGTGGTTGTAGCGGCCCTCCTTTTTCAGGGATATGTGGGAGCAATCGGCGAAGATTTTGCGGGTCGCCTAGTTGTTCCCCAATTTCCTGGCGCCGCCGCAGTGTTCGCACCCGGGTCGGTGGAGCCACCTTCGCAGATCACCACACCGCCCAATTTGCAGCTGTCGCTTTTAGATGTTACTACACGCCATGGCAATGTGCGCTTGGCAGCTGTAATATTCTCCAATGGAAGCGGCTGGCCCATGCCGCAAGGAAATGAGGCCTGGCTACCGGCTAGCCTGCGAGGTCAAGTTTTCGATGAAGAAATAGGGGACAGGATTATCCTCACCCATTTTGGTGGTCGCCCTTGGAAGCAGGCAGAAGTAGTTGTGGCAGGTTACTATGAGGATGTCCAGCTGCTTAGCCCTATTCTAGTTAGCCTTCCATGGGCTTACAATTGGCTGGGCAATGATCTGGCCTATTCCCAAACCGTGTTGGTCTATCCGGAAGCAGCTCTTAAGCAACTGCAGCGCAATTTCCACCGTATCCCCAATGCGGAGATGGTTAGACTGGATGCCGCCTTCTTAGGAGTAAAATACCTGGTTAGAAACATGTTCGCTGGTGGGGATCTAGCTCTATTTCTAGGGATCGTGTTCTTAGCCATTGGTATAAGTATCTTCGGCCTCCTAGTATTCATAGATAGCCGTAGCGAAATAGCTATACTCAAAACCCTAGGTCTCAAACCGGGCGAAGTCAGTCGCCTGCTACTTATGGAGTTCGGTTTCTCTACGCTCCTAGGGGTAGGACTGGGCTGGGGAGCAATTTCAGTCCTACAGAGATATATCACTTTTCCTTTCAAGTACGACTGGACCCTGTTACGACACGGGATCTTGCTGGTAGTTTTTGCCTATACCATTGCCTTATTCGCCCCCGCCCGCCTAGCGCGAGTGGCCACCGTCAACGAACTATTGCTTAAACGCCCCATACTGCTTTTCACGCAGGTCATTACTAATATTGAGGGGCAGCGCCCGGCTTTACACGACTTAATCAGCCGTGGCTGGACTTGCCTCAAGCTGGAAAGCGATGGGAATGACTTCCTGGGCACGGTTGTTCCCCGAGTCGGTTCCTATGTGCGTAAAGGAGAACTGGTGGGTTGGCAGCCTACCTGGTTCGGCATGGGCGAAAAGCGCTATATTGCTCCTCATGACGGCATCGTGCAAGTGGTGGATGGGAAACGAGGCGTGGTGGCCATTGCGCCCGATCAGGAGTAGTAAGTAAAAGATACCAATGCATTTTCTAGGGGCCTGGTCTATAATGAAGGCTGAAATCGCTTGGTACATAAGAAAGATACCAAATTAGAGATTAGAGAGTAGAGATAATGAAGCCACCCTTTCTGCGCAATTCAGAAAGGGGGAAGATGTGTTGTTCAAGAACAAACGGGGCTTAATCAGAGTATTGGCCTCCATGCTGCTGCTGGCAGCAGTAATTACCTTTGTACCTTTTGCATCACCGACCAAAGAGGCGGAAGCGGCCACTCGGTTCTCCAACCGTTATTCCGTCGTGACTACCGCCCGCAAGTATATGGGGCGGCCCTATGTTTTCGGGGCTAACGGTCCTAGAACCTTTGACTGCTCCGGCTTTACCCGTTACGTTTACCGCTTGCATGGGTACTATATCCCACGCACGGCAGCGAGCCAATCACGGGTCGGAAAATTTGTTGCCAAAGGAAATTGGCGCTATGGTGACCTAATTTTCTTCCGCAACACCTACAAGCGAGGCATTTCCCACGTGGGCATCTACGCGGGTAATGGACGTATTATCCATGCCTGGCCGCGCAGTGGTGTTACCGTTCACAGGTTCACCACCTATCGCTACTTGGCATCCAGGTATGCGGGTGCCCGCCGTATTCTGAAGTAGAGAAAGGTATAAAAGGTCGTTCTTTGTGAACGGCCTTTCTTTTTTGCACCGCACCGCCAACCAGCTCCTTGCCCGCAAAAAGCGGTAAAATGTATTATATTGGAGGCGGGCAACGCCAAGAGGAATGTGCATTTATTAAAAGGAGCCGATTATTATGAAACGAGTTATCAGCATCGATTTAGGAGGAACCAATTTGAAAGCGGCCCTAATCGATGTGGAAGGCAATATTTTACGGCGGCAGACTATTCCCACCTGCTAAGAGGGAAGGGCGGCTATTATTAGCCAGTTGATCCGGATAACAATGGAATTGGCCCAAGGAGAACAAGTGGCGGCCGTGGGCATTGGCACTCCCGGCTTCGTAGATAGTAGGGCCGGTCGGGTATTGCTGGCAACCAACTTGCCCGGTTGGACCGGTACCGATGTGGTAGGGGAACTCAAGCAACATCTGCCTTTTCCCATTGTGGTAGAAAATGATGCTAATGTGGCGGCCATAGGCGAGGCTTGGATGGGAGCGGGAAAGAAGCTGGAAAACTTCTTTATGATCACTCTGGGCACCGGGGTAGGTGGGGCTCTGTATGATCACCACAAGGGGCTCTGGTATGGCGTCAGCTACCGAGGAGGAGAAGTGGGCCATGCCATCCTTTATCCGGGGGGCCAGCAATGTGCCTGTGGCCAACGGGGCTGTGTGGAACAGTATTTGGCGGGACATGCGTTAGAAGCCAACTATTTCCGCCTTGCCAACCGGCACTTAAACAGCGGCCAGATATTTGCCGCTGCCCCTCGGGATGAGGCAGCTAGGCAGGTGGTCAATCGGTGCTGTCGCGACTTAGCTGTGCTCTTAACTAGCCTAGCGAACCTCTTTGATCCGGCCGGTTTTGTAATAGGGGGCGGTCTAGTCCATTTAAGGAAGTATTGGTGGCCCCAGGTACTGGAGGCCCTGCAGGAAGAGTGTGTCCACGGAGGCCAGGTTAGCCTATTCCCAGCTAGCACGGGTAACGACGCCGGCCTTCTTGGCGCTGCCTTTCTGGCTTTGCGCTTAGATGAGGGTACCAGAGTATGAAAGCGATAGTCAATGCTACCGTTATCGGCCAAGGCCAGGCCTGGCCCGGCTATGCTATAGTTTTCGACCAACGCATCCGAGCCGTCGGTCCGCAGGCCCTTGTGCAGAACTGGCCCGTGGATGAACTGATAGATGCGGATGGCCTGATTGTTGCTCCCGGGCTAATTGACATTCATATCCATGGCTGTGGCGGGTCGGAGACTATGGACGCCACCCCCGAAGCCCTAGAAACCATGGCCACCTGCTTAGCCCAATATGGGGTTACCTCTTTTGTACCCACCACCATGACGGCCGAATGGGAGCAGGTAGAGAAAGCCATTACTAATGTGCGCCAACTCCAGGGCAACAGCAGGGCCGGCGCCCGCATCTTAGGGGTGCATCTGGAAGGACCTTTCTTAAATCCCGAGTTTAAGGGGGCCCATGATGCCCAGCACTTGGCCTTGCCTGATTTCCAATTGATCGTTGACTACTTGGATGTCATTCGTATCATCACGCTAGCTCCCGAAATGGAGGGAAGCGCCACTTTCTTGGAGCATCTAAAGGCCTATCCCCAGATAGTGGCGGCAATCGGCCATAGCGGTGCCGGCTATGAAACTGTTACCTGGGCCATGGAGCAGGGTATCCGCCATACCACTCATCTGTTTAACGCCATGGCACCTTTTCACCATCGGGAACCAGGCGTGATAGGGGCGGTACTAGCCTTGGGGCTCAGTGCGGAGCTCATTGCCGACAATTTGCATGTGCATCCGGGCCTATACTCCCTGTTGCTAAAAACCCATGGCCCCGCCGGCTTGATTCTAGTGAGCGACGCCATGCGGGCTGCCGGGTTGGGAGACGGAGAATACGACTTCGGCGGCCAAGGGGTGCGGGTGCGGGACGGGGCGGCCCGTTTGCCCTCCGGCACGCTGGCCGGCAGCGTCTTGACCCTCAACCGGGCGGTCATCAATTTTCAACGGGCTACCGGTTGCCCTTTAGCGGAGGCTATCGCTATGGCCAGCCGCAATCCGGCGCGGTTGCTGGGCTTGCACCAGCACATCGGTGATCTGGCGGTGGGGCTAGAGGCCGATATCATTATTATGGATGGAAACGGTCAGGTTCACCGCACCTTTATCGGTGGTCAAGGCTAAACATTCAGAGAGGGTGGTTACCATGGCAGAAGAAATCCGTTTAGAAATCTGCATCGATTCGATCCGTTCGGCCCTGGCAGCCCAGGAGGGCGGCGCCAGCCGGGTTGAACTTTGCGATAATTTACTGGTAGGTGGTACAACCCCCAGCTATGGGATGATAAAGCAGGTGCGCCAAGCGATCTCAATCGGCCTGCATGTGCTCATCCGCCCCCGGGGAGGCGACTTCTGTTACTCAGCGGCCGAACAGGCTATCATGATGGAAGACTTAAAGGCGGCTAAGGAGCTGGGGGCCAATGGCGTGGTGCTCGGTGTGCTTCGTCCCGACGGCCACATAGACACCCGTGTGGCGGAACAATTGATTGCAGCCGCCCGGCCGTTAAAGGTGACATGGCATAGGGCCTTCGATGTGGCTAGAGACCCTTTGCAGGCTTTAGAGGATATCATCGCCCTGGGTTGCGATTACTTGCTCACGTCGGGGCAACAGCAGACCGCCTGGGAAGGTAAAGAGCTAATCGCCCGACTGGTGGAAAAGGCGGCGGGTCGTATTGTGGTAATGCCCGGCGGGGGAGTGCGGGAATCCAATATCGCCGAGTTGCGGCAGGTAACCGGTGCCCGTGAATTCCATTCTTCCGGCAGGAAAATAATCCCTAGCGTAATGCAGTGGCGGAAGCCCAATCTCTATATGGGTGCTTGGCAACAGTCGGAATATGAGCTGGCCGTGGTCGATAAGGAACGGGTACAAGCCATGTTAACCGCTGCGAACTTATTGGAAAGGATTAACTAGACACAAGAATGTTAAGTTATCTTAATAAGTTGTCATTGTTCGGCATAAGGTGAATTAGTATGCTATCATATAGATGAAATTAATAGTTGTAGTTTGCTATTAGTTTCGCAAAGTCCCTAGGTTATAGGACCTTGCTTTGCTGAATAACTATGCAGCAAAGTTGGTTTAAGTGGATTTTTTATGCCTAGCTTTGCAACATAGTTTCCTTTCTAAAGTCTGTGAGAGGAAGGGGGTAGAACTATGGCTAAGACCCGACAGGAGCTGGAGTCGATGATCGAAGAAATGAGTCGCTCTATTGCCAACCTGATGGAAGAGATCATTGACACCGGCGATAAGTTAGCTGACGATCAGCTAAAACTTGCATTGCTGGAAGACAGTAATCGTCCAGATTACCAAGATTTACGCGTTTTTTATGTACGTCGTTTAGTACGCAACCGCCGCAAGCTGGAGGATCTGCAAAGCAGCTTAGATCGTCAGCGGGAGCAGCTGGAGAGCGCTAAAGAAAAATTGCGCAACACTCCGGCTGAAGCTTTGGTGGCACAATAATGGGGACGAATTCCTTCGTCTCTTTAAGAAAAGACAAGCTTTTCTGCTTGTCTTTTTTTTATTTTGCGCCCATTATTTGGTTAAGGCACAAATTGCAGGATTTGCCCTCCACTCCCAGAATCAAGAATATAGCTCAACTAAAAACAGGGGGTCCTTAAGGTACCCTGAAGGAAAGGAGGTATTGTCTACTACCGGCAACAAAAGTATGTCCTTGTACGTCTTAAAGGCAGCAAGATAAAAAGGAGACAGAACAGATGCGTAAAATCTTAATCTCGCTAACCTTAATCGCTCTGCTAGTGTCAGCCATAACTCCTATGTCGGTGATCGCCCTCGAAAAGCCGGCCTTTAAACTGGGTAACGAGGTGCTCTTTGAGCGCTATATGCACTTAATTGAAGGCAAACGGGTTGGTTTGGTGACCAATCAGACGGGGGTAAATCGTAAAGGCGAGTCGACCATTCAACGCCTAGTTGAGCACCCTAAGGTCAATTTAGTGGCCCTCTATGGGCCAGAACACGGCATTGACGGCAAGGCTAAGGCGGGCGAATATGTGAAATCCTACACACACCCGGAGCTTAAGATCCCAGTATATAGCCTCTATGGCGCTACCCGTCGGCCTACGACGGATATGTTACGGGATATTGATGTCATCCTCTATGATATCCAAGACATCGGGGCCCGCTCTTATACGTATATCTCCACCATGTACTATGTGATGGAGGAAGCAAAAAAGCACAATATTCCCGTTGTCATTTTGGATAGGCCTAATCCGGTAGGCGGTGAGATCTGCGAAGGACCGGTGTTGGAGGACTTTGCCATCGGCTTTGTCGGTATTGACAACCTACCCATAGCCCATGGCATGACGGTAGGCGAACTGGCCCGCTTTTTTAACCGTAAAATCGGCCACCGGGAGCTGCATGTGGTACCCATGGAGGGTTACACCCGCGACATGATCTGGTTTGATACGGGCCTTCCCTGGATACCCACTTCGCCCATGATTCCCTATGTGGAATCGGCCTTCGGCTACAACGCCACCGGACTGGGCGATGGCACCGGTATTCGCCAGGCCGACTATTTCCGCTGGATCGGCGGCGCCGGCATCGATAGCCAAAAGTTTGCCGACCTGATGAACAGTAGCAATCTGCCCGGCGTGGTATTTATCCCGGAAAACCAGGGTAGCCACGGCGGTGTGCGCTTACAGATCACCGACTTCCGTACCTTTAACCCGGTGCGAGTAAACATACACGCCTTGGCCTACGGCAAACGATAGATAAACTTTTCCGTACCTAAAAGCGGCAATACCTATAATTCCCTCAGCATGTTCGCCAAGATAATGGG
>JAAYGE010000045.1 GCA_012727835.1 Bacillota bacterium | reverse complement strand
GCTTTACCTCTATTTCTTGACCATAAAGGTCACCAGCAAAGTCAAAAATATGGACTTCTAGGGTGGGCCCCGCCTGCGGGTAGGTGGGACGCACACCTAAGTTGGCCATGCCTATCCCCAAGCCGACTACCTCGGCAACATAAACACCATAGGGCGGCAAGGCAAAATCATCTAAGTGGTAAAGGTTGGCCGTGGGGAAGCCGAGTAAACGTCCTCGTTGGTCACCCCTTTGTACAACTCCCGTAATACTATAAGGGCGCCCTAGCAAGCCTTCTACCGTATCTAGGTCTCCTTCTCTGATACAACGGCGGATACGACTACTACTAACGGGAGCGCCATCGTAAACCACTGGTGGTATAATGTGAACCTCTATTCCCTGTTCAGCCAAAGTCTGCTGCAAATAGGTGGGCGTACCGGCCGCCTTATGACCAAAACTATAGTTAAAACCAACCACAACCGCATCGGCCTTAGCCTGCTCAATTAGAATTTGTTGCACAAAATCGGCCGGTGACATTGCAGCCACTTCTTTATTGAAAGGCAGAGCAAAATAGGCAGCCAAACCGAGATTCTGAAAGAGGCGCTGTTTGGCTTTCTCAGTAGTGATAGTTTCTACCCTTTGCCCTAAAACCTTAAGTGGATGGGGGAAAAAACCCATGGCAATCGCAACGCCTTGTCGCTGGCGCGCCAAGTCGATCGCATGTAGTAATAGGGCTTGATGTCCGCGATGTACGCCATCAAAGTTGCCGAGGGCAAAAACCCGCGGCCCCGGTGGCAAGGCAGCAAAATCTTGCGTGACGATCATAGTTCAGATAGTTCCTCCCACTTAGCTAATACCTTGCGCGGTGCCAAAATGCCCTGCTTAATGTTACCTACACCCAAGAACATCTCCGCTTGATAGACGGCTACCGGCCCACTTTGAGTGACATGGGCCAACTTGATACGCTGTCCCTGTAAAAAGCGTCGTGCAGTAGTCAAATCGAGGCGAATTTCTGGCCAACCTCGCAAGGCGGAAGCTGTCGGCAAAAGGCATTTGTCCCCTTGCCCCTCCTCTACCAGGCGTTCAATCTCCTCCAAGGTATAGGCATTATCCACAGAAAACTCTCCGACTTGCGCCCGCAACAGGAATGTCAAAGTACCCTGAGTACCCAGCCGTTGGGCTATTTCTTGGACCAGGCTGCGCACATAGGTACCTTTGGAGCAACGCAGGCAAAAGAGCAGCCGGGGCCAAGGGTCGGCCTGAAAAGATTAAATAGTAAGGGCATGAATGGTGATAGGCCTGGCTGGCACCTGAACAATCTTACCAGCTCTAGCGTACTCATACAAGGGGCGCCCCTGATACTTAATGGCCGAATAGGCCGGGGGAACTTGTTCCCTCTCACCGACCATGGACGCTAATACCTTTTCCAATTGGGCAAAATCAACGCTTGGTGGCCGAGGGGCTTGCCACAGAATTTGACCTTCCTGATCCAGCGTATCGGTAAGCACTCCAAAGGTAACCTCACCGATATAGGTCTTATCCTGCTCCACTATGTATTCCAACAGGCGGGTTGCCTTCCCCACCGCCAGAGGCAGCACGCCGCTGGCCGCCGGATCCAGGGTACCCGCATGTCCTATTGCCCGCGTCTTCAAGAGACGGCGCATTTGACTGACGGCTCCATGGGAAGTAAGCCCGGGCGGCTTCAGTAGATTTATGAATCCATCGGTCATGATTCTATCCCACCTCATGGACCGCCGCCGCCAAACTCTGTACACACTCTTCTAGACTTCCATGCATGGTACAGCCGGCGGCACGGGCATGTCCGCCCCCTCCGAAAAGGCCGGCAACGGCACTAACATCCAGGGGCTCCCGGGACCGCAGACTAACCTTATAAGTTCCCGGCTCCAATTCGATAAAAAAGGCTGCCACCAGAGTTCCGCTCAACGACCGAGGATAATTAACAAACCCGTCGGCGTCAGCAATCTGCATATCTAGCTGCTCTAAATCCTTGGCCGTAAGATAGCTAAAGGCGCCTTTTCCCGACGCGAAAGTCTCAAGCCGCTCCAGAACCAGCCCCAGAGCTTTCAAGTAGGAGAAGGACTTGTCCTCCATATTTTCGTATATCAAAGTTTGCTGAGCGCCTGCCGCCAGCAAATCGGCTGCAACTCGGTGTACCTCAGCCGTCGTATTACTGTAGCGGAAAAATCCGGTATCACCAGCTAGGGCGGTGTACAAACAGGTGGCTATAGGGGCATCTATCTCTTCCCCCCAATATTTAAACAGACGGAACAGTAAGAGGCCGGTGGCGGCTGCCTCGCTATCCAAGTAGTTAGCTTGTCCTAGCCCCTTAGAAGTGCGATGATGATCAATATTGCTCACCGATTTCCCAGCAAAGCGCTCGGCCGCAAGCCCCACCCGCTCCCATTCGCCACAATCTAATACTACCACCGTATCCAGCCCCTTCGGCAGCTGCTCCGGGCAGGCTACTACCGATTGAGAACCGGGTAGGAAGTGATATTTGGTGGGTACGCCCCCTTCTACATAAACACTCACCTGCTTCCCACGACGCAACAAGGCGTGCCGCAGCGCAAGTAAAGAACCGAGGCTGTCGCCATCGGGGGAAACGTGGGCCAATAAAAGCAGGCGGCTAGCCTCCTGTAAGGCAGCCGCTACTTTCTTCATATCCTTATCGCTAACCATCCTGGGGACCTCGTTTCGCTCCTTGTTCTTCTTCCTTCAGCTTCCGCAACAAGGCATTGATATGGGTGCCATACTCAATAGACTTATCTAGCCGGAAAATAATCTCGGGCGTATGTCTAAGTCGAATACGCTTACCAATCTCAGTGCGAATATAGTCGGCTGCGTTATTCAAGGTGGCAACAGTTTGCTCTTGCTCGGCCTCATCCCCCATAACACTGACGAAAGCTTTCACGTGCCGCAAGTCACGCGAAACTTCTACCGCAGTCACCGAGACAAAGCCAACCCGCGGATCTTTAAGAGAACCATGAATAATGTCGCTTAGTTCCACCTGCAAGAGACCCTGCAATCTCTCTGCTCGATACTGAGCCATAACCATCCTCCTAATCCGACGGTTCTATTTTGGCACTTCCTCCATGGCGAAAACTTCAATTATGTCGCCTTCTTTAATATCATTAAAGCCCTCTAACCCGATACCGCATTCATAACCGGCGGCTACTTCGCGCACGTCATCCTTGAATCGTTTCAACGACTCAATGCGCGCTTCATGCACAATGATGCCGTTGCGAATCAATCTGGCTTGCGCGTTACGCACTATCTTACCGTCGGTCACATAGCTACCGGCGATAGTTCCTACTCGGCTCACCTTAAATGTCTGTCGGACTTCTGCCTGACCTACTACAACTTCCCTATAAACTGGTGCCAGTAGACCCTTAATCGCCTTCTCCACATCTTCGATGGCATCGTAAATAACCCGATAAAGACGAATATCCACCTTTTGTTGCTCTGCCATCTTACGCACGTTGGCATCGGGGCGAACATTAAACCCGATAATGACCGCATCGGAAGCCGTGGCTAGAAGAATATCGCTTTCAGTAACCGTTCCCACCGCCTGATGGATTATCTTTACTTCCACTTCCTCGTTACTCAATTTCACCAGCGACTGGCCAAGGGCCTCAATAGAACCTTGCACATCGGCCTTAATAATAATACGCAATTCTTTTGTCTGGCCCTGCTGAATTTGCGAGAACAAATCATCCAGGGAGGCTCGAGGCGCGGCCTGCAGCTCCTCTTCTCTCTTCTTCTCATGCAGCAACTCGGAATAACGGCGGGCTTCCTTTTCGTCTTCAAATACCATGAAGGGTTCGCCGGCTTCCGGTACTTCTGAAAGTCCAATTATCTCCACCGGTGCGGAAGGACCAGCCTTCTTAACTCGACGTCCCGAATCATTGTGCATGGCCCGAATGCGGCCATAGGCCATACCGGCTAAAATGGTATCACCCACATGCAGAGTACCTTCATGGACCAATACACTGGCTACCGGTCCCCGTCCTTTGTCAATCTTAGACTCAATGACTAGGCCTCGCGCCAATTTGTTGGGATTGGCCTTAAGTTCCATCATCTCTGCCAAAGTCAAAACGGCGGTAAGTAGCTCATCGATACCGATAAGCTCCGTGGCCGATACATTTACACAAATGGTGTCGCCGCCCCACTCCTCCGGGATCAAACCATACTCGGTTAGCTGCTGCTTAACCCGGTCCGGGTTAGCTTGGCGACGGTCAATCTTATTGATCGCAACTATGATGGGTACCTCAGCCGCCTTAGCGTGGTTAATAGCTTCTACGGTTTGCGGCATAACACCGTCATCGGCAGCCACTACTAAGATGGCTATGTCGGTAGCCTTAGCACCCCGTGCGCGCATAGACGTAAAAGCCTCGTGTCCCGGAGTGTCTAAAAAGGTGATGAGCTCGCCCATGGCTTCAACCTGATAGGCACCAATATGCTGGGTGATCCCCCCCGCCTCACCGGCAGTAACCTTGGTATGGCGGATAGCATCCAACAGACTGGTCTTACCATGGTCCACATGTCCCATAACGGTTACCACAGGAGGTCTGGGACGTAGGTCTTCAGGATTATCGGGTTCAGTTGGAATATCAAAAGGATTATCATATTCCGACGGCGATGGATTTGCAAATTCAACCTCATACCCCAGCTCAGTAGCTACTAACGCTGCCGTATCGGAATCAATGGCCTGGTTTACTGCCGCCATAACACCTAACTCAATCAATTTGCGAACTAGTTCGGTAGCTGAACGGCTGAGCAACTTGGCTAGATCAGAAACGACGATGTCTTCCTTAGGAAGCGTAACCTTACTAGGAGTGGTTTGTTGCCCTCGATCACGCTTACGCCGATCAGCTTGCTTCCCACTAGCCTCTTTCTTACGCCCTCGCGTCTTCTTTGCCCGTCGCCCATCCCTACCGCGGGGGTGGACAAACTCGTCTTCGTCTAAAAGCTGTTCAGAAGGCTCATCAAATTCAACTGTCGGTTCGGTATGAAGTTTTTCGGTTGCGTCTGTTTTCGCTGTCATCTGTTTTGTGTCCGACTCCTTTTTGCTCACATCGCTGTCTTTAGTTTGCTTTTCTTGCTTTTGCTTAACTGCATCCTTACTATCCTTAGGAGCTAATACATCACGTATGATATCGGCGACTGCTTTGTCAACAGTACTCATGTGATTTTTCACATTTAAATCAAGATCCGCTAACGCCTCAACTAATTTCTTGCTAGGGATATTGAGCTCTTTAGCCAACTCGTAAATTCTGACTCTGCTCATCTAGCCACCTCCCATTTTACTCTCACGCCAACTCCTCCAGTTTCCTTGCAAAGTTCTTATCTACTACCAATAGAGC
>JAAYGE010000044.1 GCA_012727835.1 Bacillota bacterium | reverse complement strand
GCTAATAGTAGAGGGCCTATGCTGGCGGCTTGGTATGCCAGTGAATTGGTTGGAGTGCCCCATCGTTTTGGCGGTTCTACGCCGGAGCAAGGGCTAGATAACTCGGGTTTGGTCTACCATGTATTTCAGAAGATGGGTGTGGATATGCCTCGTAGTTTATCGGCCCAGTCTAGCTTTGGTAGTGCGGTATCTAAGAACCAATTGACCGCCGGTGATCTGGTTTTCTTCAAAGGTCCCAATACCAATAATATTATCCACGTGGGTATCTACCTTGCCGATGGCGATTTTGTAGCTTCATCGAGCTCAACCAATGGCGTGGTACGACGCAATTTGAATTCCAAGTATTATTTGGAACACTATGTGGGCGCACGAAGGGTTTCCACCAGCCGTTTCGCTCCCATCTACCAGGCAGTGGGGCAGGCGGCGCTAGAGACGGTAGGAATGCCCTATGCGGCCGGGCAAGCCACGGCTGATGGGGTGGACAATACGGGGCTAATGCGCTATATTTACGGTCAGTTTTATCTAAGTGTACCCGGCGATTTACTGGAGCAGGCGTCGGTTGGGGTGCACGTGCCCCGTTCTCAGCTACGACCGGGGGACATGATCTTTTTCCGCGGTACTAGCACCCCTACCCCTTATCGGGTAGGAATGTATGTGGGCGATAACGAGTTTGTGGTAATCGATGCTGACTTGGGTAGAGTCGTTAAGCGTAGCCTCAGTACCTCTTTCTATAGCACCCGCTACCTCTGGGCTCGTCGTCCCTATGCCAACTATGCGGAGCCGGCCAGCTTTGGGATGGGTACCGGTGTACAGCCACCGGCTCAGCAACCACCTGTACAGCAACCGCCGGCCCAGCAGCCTCCAGAACAGGAGCCGCCCCGAGACTCGGTAGCCGATCAAATAATAGCTTTAGCCCTACAACAAGTAGGTAAACGCTATGCTTTAGGAGCAACCGGTCCCAACTCCTTTGATTGTTCTGGCCTAGTCTCCTATGTGTTTGGGAAGTATGGCTATAAACTGCCGCGCGCTTCCTACAAGCAAGCCACAGTCGGACAGGTAGTAAGCCGGCAGGACTTGCAGAAGGGTGATCTGGTCTTTTTCCGCAATACCTGGCGCAACAATGGGTCCATAGATCATGTGGCAATCTACATAGGTGACGGTAAGATTGTGCACGCCATTACCTCCGGGGTGACTACCAACTCATTGACGGGGTATTGGCTCAACCACTACGCCGGCGCTCGACGTATTTTATCACCTTAAATGGTTAAATTAGGCCAAGCTCCCCATTGGGGATACTTGGCCTATTTAAATGGTTTTGGTAATCTTAGAATAAGGGGGGGAGTGCATGTCTAGCTTTTTCCTAACCGCCATCTTGATTGCCAACATGTTCTTTGCGGTTATTATAGTTTTTGTAGAGCGCAAACGCCCACTGGCGGCCCTAGTTTGGCTGCTTTTGTTACTTTTTTTGCCGGTGGCCGGTTTTTTATTTTACATGTTTTTCGGGCAGAAACTGCTTACCCGACGTAAATTCAGACTGAAGCAGGAAGATGATTTGCGCCACAATCGGCTTATTGCTGATCAACACCGTCAGTTGGCATGGATGCAGGACCGTTCACCAGAAGCCGATGCCGACTACCTAGGATTAGCGCGCATGAATTTGATTCAGGCATCCGCTCCCATCACTTTAGGTAATGAGGTTACCTTTTATGTTAGTGGTATAGATAAATTTGCCCAGTTGTGTGCCGATATTCGTCAAGCCCAGCGGTTTATTCACGGGGAATATTTCATTTGGCGAGACGATTTCTTAGGCCGACGCCTGGTAGAGGAATTGACGGCCAAGGCCCGGGCTGGGGTAGAGGTGAGGGTGATCATCGATGATTGGGGGTGCAAATTAACCCCTGATTCCCTGTTTCAACCCCTGAAGGTGGCCGGCGGAAAGATATATCGCTTTTTACCTATCACCCTTAAATTTGTTTTCAATGCCAATTATCGTAATCACAGAAAAATAGTTGTCATCGACGGCAACATCGGTTACCTTGGTGGCATGAATGTGGGAATGGAGTATCTAGGCCAGCGCCCTAAGCACAGCCCGTGGCGAGATACCCATCTGCGCATAGTGGGCCCGGCGGTGGCTTCCTTGGAAGCCCGCTTCCTGATGGATTATATGTACGTATCGGGGGAAGAAGTAGAATTGGGAGAACGATATTTACCCAGTAATGTCTTACGCCCCGGTGAAACGCCGATTCAAATAGTTTCCAGTGGCCCCGACTCCAAAGAACAACATGTTAAACAGGGCTACTTAAAGATGATCAACAGCGCCACCGAGAGTATACTTATCCAAACGCCCTATCTGGTTCCCGATGATAGTGTGTTGGAGGCATTAAAGATCGCCGCTTTTTCCGGCATTGATATCAAAATCATGCTGCCTGGCACACCCGATAAGCAGATTGTTTATAACGTGACCATGTCCTATGCGGGAGAGTTATTGGAGGCAGGGGCACGAATCTTCCTTTATGACGGCTTCTTACATAGCAAAGCCATCGTTATCGACAGTAGCTATTTGTCTATCGGCACGGCCAATATGGACATGCGCAGTTTCTCTCTTAATTTCGAGGTGAATGCTTTCATTTACGATCCAGAAAAGGCGCGCGAATATGAAGCTATTTTTGAGCAGGATTTGGCCAGCTCACGGGAGTTGCTGCGAGGGGAATACTATAGTCGTGGTGCATGGCAAAAATTCAAGGAAAGTGTCAGCCGGCTGTTTGCTCCTATCATGTAGCCACCAATTTTCCGGATTAAGGGAGTGTGAACTTTTGCACTCTGATCGAATAGTAGCTCTTCGATTTTGGCGAGTCTATAGGAGAACAGTTTTGTTATAATAAAGAAGGGTAAGTTCCTTGGGTACCATATTAGTGGGCATGTGGCTATTTTCACTACAATGATTGGAGGAGTATGTATGAAGAAGAAGATCCTGATTACAGGGGCTCTCGGTCAAATCGGCTCCGAGTTGACCCTGCACCTACGCGACATCTATGGCGATGATAACGTGGTCGCCAGCGACCTCAAACCCTCGGTGCCAGAAGGTGCCTTGGAGAATGGTCCCTACGAAGTTGTTGACGTAACCGATGCGGATCAGGTAGCTGCCGTTGTCAAAAAGTACGATGTCAATCAGATCGTCCACTTGGCAGCCATCCTTTCCGCCGTAGGCGAAGCCAAGCCAACTTTAGCTTGGAATGTAAACATGGGCGGCTTATTTAACGTATTAGAGGTTGCACGGGAAACCGGCTGCGGAGTATTTACTCCTAGCTCCATTGCGGCTTTTGGCCCTTCCACACCGAAGGATAAGACCCCTCAGGATACCTTGCAGCGCCCAACTACCATGTATGGTGTAACCAAGGTGGCTGGTGAAAACCTTTGCGACTACTATTACCTGAAATATGGCGTTGACACCCGCGGTGTACGCTTCCCTGGCCTAATTTCCTATGTGGCTCTACCGGGCGGCGGTACCACCGACTATGCGGTTGACATCTACTATGAAGCGCTACGCAACAAGAAGTATTCTTGCTTCATTGCCGAAGGTACCTATATGGACATGATGTATATGCCCGACGCTCTCATGGCTATTTCAACTCTACTGGAAGCTAATCCGGACAAGCTGGTCCACCGTAACGCTTTCAACATCACAGCCATGAGCTTTGCTCCCGAAGATATTGCGGCTGAAATCAAGAAACATATCCCCGAGTTCGAGATTACCTATGATGTGGACCCGGTACGGCAAGCCATAGCCGAATCTTGGCCCAACTCCCTTGATGACAGCGCTGCTCGGGAAGAGTGGGGCTGGAATCCGAAGTACGACTTGGCCAGCATGACCACCGACATGCTGGAAAAACTGCGTGTGAAACTGAATATCCAGGAGTAGTAATCAGTCCCCATAGGAAAAACGGTTGCTTGCCATGCAAGCAACCGTTCTTATATGGGTAGCATACTTATTTGCAGTAAACGTTCCACGTGGGAAATAGGGTTGCAAATGGTTAGCCCCCCACCACCGGCGAAAAGCAGTCCGACTGCCCGGCGCTCATTATCAACCACTAGAGAGCCACTATCTCCCGGAGCACTGGGCAAGTCACTAATAATCTGGTCGGTGAATATGGCCGTACCTGCTGCACCGTAACTTACCCGTACCGCGGCACGAAGCAAGAGTATAATTCCTTGGGTAACGCCGGTGGTGCGGCCACTTTTCTGCACCAACAGATCCAACTCGGCCTCCCGAGTGCCGGTAACAGGGCCGATGCCGAGGATTTCCGGGTCTAAGGACTTGTCGGGTACTGGCTGAGCCACCGCCGCGTCTACCAAATTGGTGAGTTGGGCCATTGGCCCTTCTGGCCCGTAGTTAAAGGTCGTAATCTGCTGGTTGGCGGTCAGGAAGGTAAGGGCTTGAAAGCGAGCAAGTTTGGCAATCAGCGAGTCGGGCAGGCGCCCCCCATCTATGGGGCCGGGGAGAAGGATGGGATCGCCAATATAGGCCCGGTGATCGCGGCCGTTGCTGGAGTTGGCCAGTACATGATTGTTGGACAAAATGAGTGGGGCAGCACTCGTTTGATCATAGACTACTGCTCCAAAGGTACCGGCGGTAATACGGTAGTGGCCGATGCTCATACCGGGCGCTGCCGTTTGGGTTGGTTGCTGGGTGGATAGGGCTTGAAACGGACCCCCAGTGATGACATCGGTGGGGTAACCGGCGATCGATGCGGGAACGATATCGGCTGGCGCTAGGGCTTGTAAGGGCAGTTTTTCGGCAACCATAACAGTAATACAGAGCTTGTCGGTTTTCCGCCTCCCTTTGACTTTGATGCCAATGCCTACCCCAACCACATTAGCTTTCTGCAGTAATTGGCCGGCATGGGTCGCTAACGTGGCCTCTAAAGTCATTGCTGCAGCCTCCTTTCGCTCCATCTTATGCCTAACACCGGCACAGCAGAATAGCAGGAGCTGCCGCATAGAGAGCGAAATTAGAGGCAAGGAGGGATTTAGAGTGAGCCGAATGCTTTCATTGTGTATTGGTCGCCATAACAAAGAAGGACCAACAGCAATTCCGAACTATTGCCAACCGGCAGCAGCCGCTGATGCGCGCCGTTTTCATAGCGGTTTAGCCGGTTATCAAGTAACCCCCCTCTACGACTTGCCGGGACTAGCCCGGTTAGCGAAGGTGGGTAAGGTTTTGGTAAAAGACGAAGCGGAGCGGTTTGGGTTAAACGCCTTTAAGGTTTTAGGGGCCTCCTACGCCATCGCCCGTTTGCTAGCTCGGCGCCTCGGCTTAGATACGTCCGACCTAGATTTTGCTAAATTGACGGCTGCGGTGCAGGCCCAAGAGAAGCAATTAACCTTTGTTACAGCCACCGATGGTAACCATGGCCGGGCCGTGGCTTGGGCCGCTCAACAATTGGGACAGCGGGCCGTTGTTTACTTACCCCAGGGGGCCGCTCCTAGTCGGGTGGCCGCTATAGCCGGCCATGGGGCCGAGGCGGTGGTGTTGGATACCAATTATGATGAGGCCGTGCGCTTTGCTGCTGAACAGGCGGAGCAAAAGGGCTGGTTGTTGGTGCAAGATACGGCTTGGGAAGGTTATGAAGAGATTCCTAGTTGGATTATGCAGGGATACACCACCTTGGCAGCCGAGGTATGGGAACAGATGCGAGCCTTAGGCGTGCAGCCGACCCACGTCTTCTTACAGGCCGGGGTTGGCTCCTTGGCCGCATCACAGCTGGCCTACTGGCAATCTCAGAAGGAACTGGCCCAGCCCCCTCAGTTTGTGGTGATGGAACCGGATAATGCGGCTTGTTTTTATTTGTCGGCCCAAAAGGACGATGGGCAGCCCCATGCGGTGACCGGCGATCTTGAGACGATTATGGCCGGTCTTAGCTGCGGCGAACCTAACCCGCTGGCCTGGCCCATCTTGCGCGACTATGCCGCTGCTTTTGCCAGTTGCCCCGACTACGTGGCCGCCTACGGCATGCGCATTCTTGGTAACCCCTGGTTAGGTGGCCCGCGTATTACTGCCGGTGAATCGGGCGCCGTGGGTGCTGGCCTTGTAGCCCTCTTGGCTGAGCCGTCTTATGCCCAGTGGCGCCGGCGGTTACAGCTGGATGAAAATTCGGTGGTGCTCCTTATCAATACGGAAGGGGCCACCGATCCTGTTAACTACGAAAAGGTGGTCTGGGGCGGCCAATATCCGCTACCATCGCTGGAGGGTTGATAGGAAGGAACATCAGACCAAATGGTAGGGAAATAGAGGCCCGATGGGTGCCAATACCCATCGGGCCCAAATTTATACTAGGCTCCAGGCTAGTGACTATCTCAATCATCCTGAAGCGTGATGCTGCCGTTAGAGGTAACGATATCCAACTGAAATTCCCCTTCGCCACGCTGAGCTTCTACCCGGGTGCGGCTGGGGCGTCCCCCTTCAAAAGACCATTCTCCAGCCCCCAAATTGATGCTACCATTGCTGGTCCTAGCATTCAATCTGACACCCAGTTCCTCCTGCAATTTAACTCTTACTGAACCATTGGAGGTGCGTAGGTTATAGTGGCCCCCTTTCTCAGGAACGGTGTTGAGCGTGATGCTACCGTTGCTGGTGCTAGCCACCAGGTTTTTTGGCCCCTGCTCAGAGGTGACGGTGATACGTCCGTTACTGGTAATGAGAGTAATTTCTTCACTCAAGTCGTGCACTTCTAAGCTGCCGTTGGAGGTCTTAGCTTGTACTTTTAGAGCAGGGGATAAGGTAATGGTATAGATGATTGACTCGTGCTAAGGTGTATCTTTGAAAACAGCTCTTATGACCAGACGGTCCTCCGATTGTGCAATGCGCGTAGTCATTTGCTCCACCTTCTCGGCGGCAGTAGTTTTACTGGCCGCCCGGGCGTGATAGCGGGCCTCGATGGTGATATCGTCCCCCTCGTTACCACCAATCAGCGTTATATTGCCATTTTTCGATTCCACCACCAACTCGGTTAGACCAGCGCTCGCGTGGGTTAAGGTTTCCTTACGTTCTGCTTGCTGCCCACCGCCAAACAGGTTAGGCAGAAGGATTAGGTGTTCTGACTGCAAAATTGCCTGGCAAGATATCATAACTATCCAAGTAAGTACAATGATTAATAACCCCTTTGCCCACTTGTTAGCCACCCTCATCACTCCTTATCCATAACCGGCAGCATGGTGCCAGCTGCTGGCAACCATTTGTAACCACCTACAATTACTCTAACGCATTCACCAACAAAAAGTTACACCTATTTAGAAAAAGCCCACGCGATTAGCGCGTGGGCTTTGTGCCAGTTGCTTATTCGTGCTGGGGACGCATGAGAGGGAAGAGGATGCTATCTCGGATATTGGGTAAGTCCAGTAGAACCTGCAGCAAGCGGTCAATTCCCATGCCCCAACCGGAGATGGGGGGCATACCATGCTCCATAGCCAGTAGGTAGTCATGATCCAGCGGCATGGCTTCTTCGTCCCCTTGGCTACGCAGTCGGGCCTGCTCCTCCAAGCGCTGTCGTTGGTCAATTGGGTCAACCAATTCCGAATAGGCGTTGATTATTTCCGCCCCATTGACAATCAACTGGAAACGGTCCGCGACCGTGGGGTCTTCGTCATTGCGTCGGGCTAGAGGCGAAAGTTCAATCGGATGAGCCGTTAGGAAGGTGGGGGCAATAATTTTCGGGCGACTGACCTTCTTATACAGCACATCGATAAGGTTGCCTTTGCCCAGGGCTTCTAGGTTTTCGTGTTCCAGCTGGATTCCCTTCTCCCTGATGGCGGCCAGTAGTGAAGGACCATCCGGGTAAGCATTGATGTCAATGCCCGCATCTTTCAGTATGAGCTCGCGGAAGGTTACTACCGGCCACTCTTGTGAAAAGTCGATTAGGTGTTCACCGATTTGAATTTCATAAGTACCAAAAACCTTCTCTAACAGATAGAGAATCATGGAGCGCATCAGTTTCATATTGTCTTCATAGTTCCAGTAGGCGCTGTACCCCTCCACCATGGTGAAATCTTGCAGGTGAACGGGGCTTATACCTTCGTTACGGAAGTTGCGGGCGATCTCGTAAACATGGGTAAAGCCGCCAACAACCAGCCGCTTCAGGTAGGTTTCGGGCGCAATACGCAGATAAACATCGATGCCCAGGGCGTTGTGATGGGTCTGGAAGGGCCGGGCTAACGCACCGGAGGGCTGATTGGTCAAAATGGGCGTTTCAACTTCAATGAAGCCTCGCTCATCTAAGAAATTGCGCAGCGCCTTTATCAGCCGCGAACGGATTAAGGCGACGCGGCGGCTTTCCGCGTTGGTTATCAGGTCTAAATAACGCTGGCGATAGCGCAACTCGATATCGGTGAGCCCGTGCCATTTCTCCGGCAATTCTCGTAAGGCTTTGCCCAGAAATTGATACTCCTCCGTCATAATCGTTTTTTCGCCGGTTTTCGTAGTAAAGGTGGAGCCTGTAATGCCCACAAAGTCCCCAATATCTATGATTTTGTGGAAGGCCTTGTAGGCGTCGCCCAGCAAGTCTTGCTTGAGAGCGATCTGCACGCGTCCCTCCACGTCCTGGAGATGGGCAAAGGTCAGTTTGCCCAGCTTACGGAGGGCCACAATGCGCCCAGCAACCCTGACTTTTTCTGTTCCGTCGGGCAGTTGGGCTGCAGCGGTTAGTGTATGGGTAATCTCAAACCGCTCGGGCCAGGGCTGAATGCCCAGTTCCTTGATGGTTTTTAGTTTCTGTAAACGATATTCGGGTAGGTTAGACATCTGCATTCCTCCTCAAAAAATAAAGCCCTTCTTCCCTGAAGGGACGAAAGGCTTCTTTCGCGGTACCACCCTGCTTGGCCACCAAAAGGTAACCCGCTCTCATCCCGATAACGGGGGACAACCGTAGGGCTCGGTCCGAGTAATGCTACTCGTTTTTCTCACCCCAA
Organism: Bacillota bacterium; assembly: GCA_012727835.1. The sequence continues at coordinate 7,313 of JAAYGE010000044.1, read as the reverse complement.
CTCCGCGGCTTTCTTCTAGGCGCCTTCATGCTGCGCTTCCACCAATGCGCAACTCTCTGGGAATCCGGAACAGCCTATACTTCTCCGCATCATCGCTACTCGTAAAAATCATACTGGAATGGCTAGGCCGAGTCAAGGGCAACTAGGAGCGGCAGATTTGCCGAATTGCCTCACAAACCGTTTCTAAAGATTCCGGTGGGGTAAAATAGCCGGGACTTAAACGGTAACTGCCGTTGGGAAAGGTGCCGACGGCCCGGTGGGAAAGGGGAGAGCAGTGTAAACCCGGTCGCCCCGCTATGCGCCACTTATCATTCATGATTTGGGCTAACTCATCGGCGCTGAGCCCTTCAATATTAAAAGACACCAGGCCGGCCCGTTGTTCCGCACTGGTCGGTCCATAGAGGATGACCCGCTCCTCCGCCTGTAAGCAGGCTAGCAGCTGTTCCATATCGGTCTTCTCTTTAGCCATGATTTTATCAAGGCCCGTGTTGTTGATGAATTTGATGGCTGCGCCTAAGCCGGCAATACCGGCGGCGTTGAGGGTGCGACCTTCCAAGCGATAGGGGAGTTCATCGGGATGCATACGCGCATCCGACTTGGTGCCCGTACCCCCATCCCGCCAGGGCAGGATACCCACATCCCGCAGAGTAATAACGGCACCGGTGCCGTAGGGCCCTAAGAGCCCTTTGTGCCCGGGGACCACAAGAATATCAATACCTAATGCCTGCATGTCAATAGGATAATGACCGGCTGTTTGGGCCGCGTCTAAGGCAAAAAGGGCACCATGTTCATGGGCCACCTTGGCCAACGCCGCCGCATCTTGCCTATACCCCAAGACGTTGGAGGCGTGGTTGATAATCACCAATTTAGTTTCAGGGCGCATAACGGCGGCCAGCTCTTCTGCCGATAGGCGCCCCTCCTTATCGGCTTGTAGATAGGTTACATCGACTCCCTGACGCTCTAAGCGGCGTAATGGGCGACTGACCGAGTTGTGTTCCGTGTTACTGGTGACGGCATGGTCTCCAGGGGCTAATAGCCCCTTGATTACTAGATTTAGTCCATCGGTGCCGTTAAAGGTAAAAGCCACCAACCGAGGGTCGGGAGCACCGAAAAAGTCGGCTAGAAGCTGGCGGGTTTCTTCTACAATTGTATCAGCCTGCTTAGATAAACAATGGCCGGAGCGGCCCGGATTAGCTCCTACTTCTCGCATGAATTTATCGGTAGCCCGGTAAACTTCCTCCAGCTTGGGCCAGGAGGTGGCTGCGTTATCAAAATAATGCATGTCCAGCACTATTAGTCCTCCTCAAGTTTGTCTCACAGTTTAACTTTCCCTGTGATCATTACGGACATGCAAAGGACTGACCTTCTAGTTGAGAAGCATGGCAGCCCCCACCGTGCCCGGCCCCGTATGTACTCCAATGACAGGGCCTACTGCCATCAACATTTCCGGCTCTTGGTTTAAGGCTTGGTACAATTTGTTGGCAAGACGGGCCGCCGCCGGCTCCGCTGCCCCATGGGCGACTACCAGCCGTTTTATCTTTCTACCCCTAGCTAGGTTTTCGAATTGGTTTACTATCTCTTGTAAAGCTTGTTCCTGGCGACGAGCTTTACCGGCTGGGATATAGATGCCATCAACTACCCGCACGATGGGTTTTATGTTTAATAACGAACCCATTACGGCCGCCACTTTGCCTATCCGCCCACCCTTGTGTAAGTATTCTAGAGTATCGAGAGTGAACAAGACCTCCGTATTTTGGCAAACCCGATCTAGCTGAGCCACAATTTCATTAGCCGCAAGGCCCTGCTCCACCATTTCCCTGGCTTCCAGCACGATCAGCCCTATGCCTAAGCTTACAGATTTGGAGTCCACCACGTGAATTTCACCGGTTACCATTTCTTTTGCCGTCAAGGCCGCATTTATGGTGCCGGATAAGCCGGAGGAAATATGAATGCTGATAATACTATCATATTCTGCCAGCAACTTCTCATAGACAGCCTTAAAGGCGGCCGGTGAGGGCTGGGAGCTGGTAGGCAGGGTAGGGCTAGCCGCCAGCAGGGGGTAAAAGTCTTCACTGGTTATATCTACACCGTCCCGATATTGCTCCAGGCCGAAATTAATGGTCAGAGGAATGATGGTAATGCCCAATTCTTGTGCTCTTTGGGGCGGCAGGTCGGCCGTGCTATCGGTGACAATGGCTATGCGTTTCGTCATGATTAAAAAACCTCCCTCATAGTCGGATGGGCCAGCGATTGCTGGCCCTTTACTAATTAGACTGAGGTCGGTTTAGAAAGTGTTGCCCTAAGACATTATTTTAATAAAAAAGAAAGGGCTGCTTTACTACAGCCCTTTCCAGCTAGCTTATATCACATCGAATTCGCGGCCCACGTGCTCTAGTATTTCTAAGGCCTTATCTAGATGTTCACGGGTGTGGGCCGACATCAGGCTTACACGTAGCCTCGATAACCGTTTAGGAACAGCCGGATATTGGACCGGATTGATATAGAGACCTAGCTCATGGCAGCGTCGGCACATATCACGCACCTTGAGGTCGTCGCCAATAATTAAGGGGAATATGGCTGTTTCTGCGTTACCGATGTTGTAACCGAGACTAAGTATGTTTTTACGGAAATAATTAATGTTATCCCAAAGTTGGGCCCTCAGCTCCGGTTCGGTCTCGATCACATCTAGGGCGGCAATCAGCGAACCGGTGGCTTGCGGAGTAGGGGCCGTTGAGAACATATAAGATCGAGAATAAAAATGCAGCAGTTGGATTAACTCTTTGTTGGCTGCAATGAAACCTCCTACTACCCCTAACCCTTTACTAAAGGTACCGGCCACAATATCAACCTTGCCTTCCAGCCCGAAATGCTCGGGAGTTCCACGGCCATTGGCGCCAATTACACCGGTAGCGTGAGCCTCGTCTACCATCACATAGGCACCGTAAGCATGGGCCAATTCGACGATCTCATCCAGTTTGGCGATATCGCCATCCATAGAATAGACGCCATCTACCACTACCAACTTGGTGCGATATTTGTCTTTAGCTTTTTGTAAGGCTCGCTCCAGAGACTGCATGTCATTGTGGCGGAAATAGCGAACGTTGGTGTTTTTGCAGCCATCGATGATGCTGGCATGTACTAGCAGATCGAGAATAGCAATGTCCTTATCGGTAAGCATGGCTAACAAGGTGCCGCAGTTAGAACCAAAGCCGCTAGTGTAGAGGATCGCATCTTCGCAACCCTTAAACTTGGCCACCTTTTGCTCCAGTTCTACGTGAATGTCTAGAGTGCCGCCCAGTAGGGGTACGCTCCCGGCCCCCGAGCCGTACTTTTCCAAAGCGGCCCGGCCGGCGGCTATAGTGCGTGGGTGCTTAGTCAGGTTTAGGTAATCATTTGATGCCATATAGATCATTTCATTGACTTTACCGGTTAAAGGGTCCACGACCTGCATGGTGGGTCCTGAACCATCAAGTGATATCCTTCTGTAGTGGGCATGGCCCCGCCGCCGGCTATCCTCCGCATATTGGGAGAATAGGCGGGCCCTGCCCATAATATCCTCATCCGGTATATCAACGAAATCAGCCAAGGTGTACTTCGTAGAATCCATTAACTCATCCCCCTGCGAAAGGTTTGTTTGCAAGTTAACTTTATACCAACATTGTAAGGCTTAGAACTATCTTGTGCAAGTAAATGTGCAACATCTTCGTAGATATCCGCCGGTGGGAGCATCAATGGGGATGGCCCCGCTCATACTAAAGATGGAAAACTACTAGGATCGGAGTGAGGCCCTTGTCAGCCACCATGAGCCTGTTCTGGATAATCTATTTTCTCCTAGCAGCAATCGTCATGCTCAGTCTGGTACCCCAGCGGAACATAGTCCGCCTTCTCCCGTTCGGAATAGTGGGAGGGGCTGCGGTAGCAGCCATAATCCAAATCATTGCCGTTTGGTATTTGCGCCTTTGGCGCTTTAATTTCACCGACTTGGCAGCTTACCGCGGCATACCAATCTTTTTAGTCCTCTCCTGGTTACCATTAATGATTATTTTTGCCAATTGGCTCCTTACTTTACCCGCGGGCACAGGCCGATTTTTTTACATCACCGGCTTTGCCTTGGCCTCCGTTGGTATCGAATATATTTTGCTCCGCACTCGCTTCATGGTGCATATGAATTGGAGTATAGTGCGTACCGCTTTGCTGGCCTTGGCACTACACTTTTTGCTGGCTTGGTACTTGTTGGCCGTACGACCAGGGGTAGAAGAAACAAAAATACACCTATTAAAAAGGTAGGAGCTCTATCGGATTCTCAGATACTCCTTAAAATACCACGGGGCTGCCGCAAAATTATTGCGACAGCCCCTTTGCAGTGGGAAAACTAGTGGCTAACTACAATTTCCCCGTCCTTAATTACATAGCTGATGTTGGCTTTGTTCTGGAGCAAAGTAACGTCGGCAAAGACGTTACCCCGCACCACGACCACATCGGCCAGCTGGCCACTGGCTAGGGTACCCACATTTGGTCGGTCGCAGACCTGGGCCGCCGTACTGGTGGCAGCAGTAAGGGCCTGTAGTGGCGTCATACCGGCTTCCACCATCAACTGCAACTCGAGGGCGTTCCGTCCTGGCCGGTTAAGGGGTGTGCCGCAGTCGGTACCAAAGGCGATGGTTACCCCAGCTTTGAGGGCCTTTTTGAAGCTTTCTGAATGGGATGCGTAGACATACTCGGCTTTAGCCACCGCGTAAGCCGGAATACCGGCCTCAACGCCACCTTTAACGATATGGTGGGGGGCAACCAGGGTGGGCACCAGGGCCACATTGCGATCCAGCATCATTTGTATAGCTTCATCGTCTAGGAAAATACCGTGCTCGATAGAGTCCAACCCGGCCAGGATAGCGTTCTTAATACCGGTGGTACCTTGGGCGTGGGTGGCCGTCTTGCGTCCGGCTTTATGGGCTTCTTCCACGGCTGCCCGCATCTCTTCCACCGTGAGCTGGGCGGAGCCCGGTTCTACGCCAGGGGTCATTACGCCGCCGGTAGCCATAATTTTAATTACCTCGGCGCCAGCACGCAGTTGCTCGCGGGCACCCTTGCGCGCCTCATCCACGCCGGCTACTTCACGTCCACCCATCCAGCCGTGCCCCCCGGTCATGCAGATGCACATACCGGAGGTGATAAGGCGGGGCCCCACGATATAGCCATTTTCTATTGCCTGTTTTACTTGAATATCTATTTGGTTACGGCTTCCCATGTTACGCACAGTGGTAATACCGTGTTCCAGCAGAATGCGGGCATTCTTGGCGGCGCGTAACGCAAGGGATGTATCGGGCAATAGGCGATCTCCCGAGCTATCGGCGTCGCCGCTGCTAGTAATATGCACATGGCAGTCGATGAGACCCGGTAGCACGGTGCAACCGGAAGCATTAATCACCTGGGCATCAGTTTCGTCCGGTAGTTCCGTCACAGGAATTACAGCTTCCACCTTGTTGCCATCAATAATTAGAGCTTGGTCTTCTTGTGGCGGGTTCTTGCCGTCAAAAAACAGGCCACCTTTAATGATCAATTTGGACATGCTTACTTCCTCCTCTAGGTGAATTTTAGGGCGGCGGGCTACCCATTTCAGAGCCGGCGGCTCGTTAGCTTTAGCTACTAGCTCACCGCCTTGTAGTAGGATTCCCTGCGTAGGCCCAAATTCCTTTAGGCTAAAAAAGATGCTGCGCAAAACATCGTTCGCGCAGCCTATGTTAAGCCTTATGCAACTATAGCTAGTCGCTCGACTTTGAGCTTTACAATGCGTCTGCCGCTAATGGCAACTACTGTTATTCTAATGCCATAGTCGGGCAGGTTGAGGGTTTCGCCGGTAATAGGTATGTGATCTAACAGCCAATAAACAAAACCGCCGATAGTATCTACCTCTTGATCGGGCAATTCCACGCCCACCAATTCACTAACCTCGTCAATGGGTACGGCTCCATCCACCAGCCAGGCGTGGTCATTCAGCTGTTCTATCTCCGGCTCCTCATTTATGTCGAATTCATCGTGGATTTCGCCCACGATTTCTTCCAAAATGTCCTCAATAGTTACCAGGCCGGCCGTACCACCATACTCGTCTATAACAATGGCCATATGAATGCGCAACGCTTTCAGTTCACGCAATAGGTCATTTACGCGCTTCGTTTCCGGCACGAAGTAGGCTTCCCGCATGAGGGATGTCAGGTCAAACCCGCCCCCATTATCACCATAGGCCAATAGGTCCTTGGCATATAGCACGCCTACAATGTTATCCACCGTTGCTTCGTAAACCGGTATGCGGGAAAATCCAGAGGAGATAATCTCTGCCCAAATACTGTCTAGGGGATCATCGACGGCAACGGTGACCATATCTACCCGCGGAGTCATAATCTCCCGTACTAGAGTGTGATTGGCCTCAAGGACGGCCACAATCATATCCCGCTCCGCTTCTTCTACAGAACCGGCTTCTTCTCCCATATCCACAAGGGTGAGGAGCGATTCCTCATCGATGGCCCCATCATCAGGTTCAATGGGCAAGTGCTTGCTGAGCCGGCGAGGTATTTGCAACAGAGGTGCTGCCAGCGGCCTTAGGACCTGAAAAAACCAATTGATTGGACGAGCAGCCCAGAGGGCAAACCGGGCCGCATGTATAGTGGCCAGCCGTTTGGGTATGATCTCGCCGAAAATTAAAATCAAGACGATCATACCCCAACTGGCAAGGGCAGTGCCGCTTAAACCGACTATCGCCACATCTTGCATCAGTACCGTTGCTAATACGGTAGCCAGTACAACTGCCAAGTTGGTGCCCACTAGCAAACTAGATAGCAGGGGCTGACGTTGTTCCAATAGCCGGTCGACCAGCTCAGCCCCCTTCGTTCCCTGTGCAACTAGCTGTTTAACCGTTAAATTGTCTAGTCTAATGAAAGCCGTTTCCGAGGCGGCAAAGAAGGCCACCAGGAGAAAACTCAAGAGCCAAAGAGCTAAAGTTACTAGTAAACCTAACACGAGACCACCTCCTGCGAGAGGATCGAGGTGGGTTCGTGGTCATATTCATCAGCTATATCGCCTACTATTTCTTCCAAAAGGTCTTCCATGGTAATTAAACCGATAGTTCTACCTATCTCGTTCTTTACGATACACATGTGCATACGGCGAGCCTGCATTTCCTGCAGCAGATAATTTATTTTATGAGAAGGTCGACAACGCATAATCGGCCGTATCACATCGGTTAGCTGCCGGTTCTTCTGGTCCCTGAGCAATGGTAGTAGGTCTTTAACATAAATTAGACCCACCACATTGTCTATGGT
>JAAYGE010000043.1 GCA_012727835.1 Bacillota bacterium | reverse complement strand
TGCGAGAGGAGTTGCGGGCGGGGCACAAGGCACCTATCAGCCGGCGTCTGGAATATGCTTTGGAGCAATGTTTGCAGCGCCACGAGCAGGCCATCCTATTACTAAATCGGCGGGGCTTTGCTAGTTTCTTGCTCTGCCTTGACTGTGGGTACGTGCCCTACTGCTCCAGTTGCGATATTTCGTTAACCTACCATCTCAGCACCGATCGCTTGCATTGCCATTATTGTGGCCAGCAACAAGCGGTCTTGCACACCTGCCCCGACTGTGGTAGTGATAGACTGACAACCCAGGGGATAGGTACGGAGCGTTTGGAGGCCTATTTGCAGACCCGCTTCCCTGAGGCCAAGATAGGACGCATGGATCGGGATACTACTACCGGGCGCAATGCCCATGCCCGCATATTGCAAGCCTTTGGGCAAGGAAATTACGATATCTTAGTGGGAACGCAAATGATTGCCAAAGGATTAGATTTCCCGCGGGTTACTCTGGTGGGAGTGGTAGGCGCCGATAGTGGACTGCACATTCCCGATTTTCGCTCGGCGGAGCGCACTTTCCAGTTGTTAACCCAAGTGGCCGGTCGGGCCGGCCGCGGCGATCGTCCGGGCGAGGTAATATTGCAGGCCTTTAACACCCAGCATTATGTTTTGGAATGTGCCCGCAACCACGATTACCTGGGGTTCTACCAGCAAGAAATGCAAATGCGTCGCCAGGGTGCCTATCCGCCCTTGGGTTATATGATCACTCTGTTTCTTACTAATGAGGACGAAAACGAGTTGATCACCGACGCAGCCTTCCTGGCGGCCCGGTTAACCGAACTTTTTGGTGGTACTGCCCAGATAATCGGTCCGGCGCCCTGTACGGTGAGCAAAATCAAGAATAGTTTCCGCTGGCAAATAATTGTCAAGTCGGGAGAGCGAAGGCGGTTAAGGCAGGTTGTAGAGGGGGCGTTAGCTGAGTACTACGACGCTAAACGGCCAACTCAAATCATATTAGAGTTCGATGCTTAGGAGGAGATCAAGTGGCTATTAGGCTATTACGTACAGTAGGAGATCCGATACTACGCAAGCAGGCTATGGAGGTCAAACGATTCGACGCCACGCTAGAGCGGCTATTAGATGACATGGCCGAAAGTATGTATTATTACGAAGGCGTAGGGCTAGCGGCTCCGCAAATTGGCATTAGCAAACAAATTGTGGTTATCGATGCCGACGAAAGCGGTTTGCTGGAGCTGGTCAATCCGGAAATTGTGGCGTCGGAAGGAGAAGAGCTTGATATCGAGGGTTGTCTGAGTGTGCCCAAGACCTATGGGGAAGTTAAACGGGCAAGCAAGGTCAAGGTGGTGGCGCAAGATCGTTTTGGTGAAAGAATAGAAATAGAAGCGGAGGGCTTGTTAGCCCGGGCTTTACAGCATGAAATTGACCACTTACACGGAATCCTTTACATCGATAAGGCGGAACGGATTCTGCCGCCGGAGGACGAAATTGATGAGGAGATGGAAGAATAATGCGCACCGTATTTATGGGCACGCCCGAATTTGCTGTTCCCTGCTTGCGCCAGCTGGCAGCTAGCACACAAGTGGTGGGGGTTTTCACCCAGCCCGACCGTAGGCAAGGGCGCGGCCTAGCCCTTGCATCTCCTCCTGTAAAACGGGTAGCCCAAGAGCTGGGTTTGCCGGTATATCAGCCGGTAAAACTAAGCAGCCAGGAGAGTTGGCAACAGTTGCAGGCTTTAGCGCCCGATTTGATCGTGGTTGTGGCCTATGCCCAGCTGCTGACTCCACAAATATTGGCCTTGCCAACCTATGGCTGTATCAATGTGCATGCTTCGTTGCTGCCCGCCTATCGGGGTGGGGCTCCTATCCATTGGGCCATTATCAAGGGGGAAACCGAATCGGGAGTTACCACCATGCTGATGGATGAGGGGTTGGATACGGGTGATATTTTGTTGCAAGACAGGATAGCTATCGGCCCCGACGAAACCTGCGGTCAGTTGCACGATCGGTTGGCGGAACTGGGGGCAAAAACTTTGGCTAAAACCCTTACGGCTTTAGTAGAAGGGCGGCTGCAGCCCACGCCCCAACCTAAGACCGGTGCTTCCTATGCCCGCAATCTGACTAAAGAAGACGGGCTAATCGATTGGCACAAGCCGGCTGCCCATATCCACAATTTGGTACGGGGACTTAACCCCTGGCCGGTGGCCTATACGGCCCTTGGCGATGGTCGGCTACGCATCTTTAGTACCCGGCTGCTGACTGACACTGAGTACCAAGGGAAGGCGGAGCCGGGAACGATTGTTGCCCTAACTAAAGACGGCCCAGTGGTGCAAACTGGAGAGGGAGTTCTTTTATTGCAGGAGGTGCAGCCAGCCAACAGGAAACGGATGAGCGGCGCCGATTATGTGCGGGGGCAGCGGGTAGCGGTGGGAAGCCGCTTGGGGGTTAGTGAATAAGGTAATAAAGGAGGATGCCTATGTTTTGGTTAGGTGGGCCTGGCACCATCTATGTGTTGTTAGCCTTTGTCTTTGCTATGTACGCGCAAAGTAAAGTTGTTTCTACCTATGAACGGTTTAGCCGCATTGCCAATAGCCGCGGTCTAACGGGGGCAGAGACGGCTCGGGCCCTGCTTAGGGAGCAGGGTGTTTTCGATGTGGAAGTGGAATTGCCCCAGGGCCGTTTAACCGATCATTACGACCCACGGGTGAAAAAGGTGCGCCTCTCCCAGGAGATTTACTATGGCACATCCATAGCTGCTCTCGGTATCGCGGCCCACGAAACGGGACATGCTTTGCAGCATAAGGTGGGGTATGCTCCCTTGAATCTTCGTAATGCGATCGTGCCTATCGCCCAACTGGGTTCTTCTCTAGCTTGGCCCCTGTTCTTTATCGGTTTAGTAATGAATCTGCCCGGACTTGCCGATCTGGGGATTATCTTTTTCATGGGGGCACTAGCCTTCCAGTTGGTCACCTTGCCCGTGGAGTTTAACGCCAGCTCACGAGCAATTGCCATGCTCAGTAACGGCAATTACCTTACACGGCAGGAGATAGGGCCGGCACGGGCTGTTCTGCAGGCAGCCGCCCTTACCTATGTGGCAGCCGTAGCCACCGCCGTGGCCCAGTTGATGCGACTGTTATTGTTAAGGAGGTCCCGTGACTAGTGAATACACCCCGCGGCAAGGCGCTGCAAGCTATCACCGCCGTCTTAGAGGAGGGGGCCTATAGCCATCTGGCCATAAACCGAGCTTTGCAGGGTGCTAATGCCACCGATGCCGCCTTTATCAAACAGTTGGTTTATGGCACCCTGACCTATCGTCGCAGTATCGATTACTTGCTAGCGCAGTGGCTTACCCGTCCCTTGTCTAGCCTTACGGCTGCTATTCGTAATGTGCTGCGCTTGGGCCTGTATCAGATTCTTTACCTAGATGTGCCCGACCATGCGGCCGTCAATGAAAGTGTCAAGCTGGCCCACCAGGTGGGACATAAGGGCGTGGCCGGCTTGGTAAACGCGGTTTTGCGGCGGGCGGTGCGTAGCAAAGCCGCCCTGCCCTGGCCTAACACCGATTCGGCCGTCTATGATCTAAGTATTCGCTATAGCTTCCCCGAATGGATGGTCAGGCGGTGGCTTAAACGTTTTTCCCGGGCTGAAACAGAGGCCCTTTGTGCCGCCCATAATGCTTTCCCGGGAACCGACCTGCGGGTCAATACCCTACGGACTACTGCTGATGACCTTCTGCGGGAACTGCAGGATTTGGGCGTGGAGGCCAACAAGCACCCTCGGGTGGCCAATTCACTGCAAGTAGGACCCGTTTCGCTGCCCAATTTGCCTGCCCTGCAGGCGGGGCGCTGCACGGTACAGGGGGCTGCCTCAACCCTGGTGGGGCAGGTGGTGGAGCCGCAGCCGGGCCAGTTAGTCTATGATGTTTGTGCCGCCCCGGGGGGTAAGGCCTTGCATTTAGCTGAACTGATGCAGGATAGGGGGCGGGTTGTGGCTCTGGATGTGCATGCCAAACGGCTAGGATTGGTCCGCGAGGCGGCCGAACGCATGCAAATTGGGAGTGTGGAAACCCGTTGTGTCGATGCAACTAAGCTCTCCAGTTATGAGTGGGAGTTGGCGGATCGGGTTTTGGTTGATGCCCCCTGCTCTGGCCTGGGGGTGATCCGTCGCAAGCCGGATATTCGCTGGCATCGTAAGGAAGAGGCAATCGCGGAACTGGCGGCCCTGCAACTGAAGATAATTTCGGAGGCGGCCCCTTTAGTTAAGCCGGGTGGAGTGCTGGTCTATAGTGTGTGCAGTACGGAGCCAGAAGAAACGACGGCCGTTGTGGCCCACTTTCTGAAAGAGCACCCCGATTTCCAACCGGCCCCTTGGCCTGGTCAGCTGGCAGAAGTCTGGGAAAAAGAAGTACATAACGGTTGCCTTTATACTTACCCCCATCGCCATAACCTAGACGGTTTCTTCATATGCCGCTTACGTCGCAGCAATTAATTGCAAAGGAGGCAGGAAACGAGAGAGCTCTAAACGTAACCTGCTGGGCTTGCCCTGGCCGGCCCTCACCGATTTTTTTCTGGAATTAGGCCAGCCCCAATATAGGGCTAAGCAGCTGATGGATTGGATTTACAACCATAATGTGAGTGACTTTAGCCAGATGACCAATTTCCCCAAGAGCCTCCGCCAGACGCTAGCAGAGCGGGCGGTGATTGGTGCGGGTGAAGTAATTGCCCGTCAGGAAGCGGCCGACGGCACCATTAAGTTGGCTATTCGTTTTGCTGATGAAAAGATAGTGGAATGCGTAATCCTCCGTTATCACCATGGTATAACCCTATGTTTATCCAGTCAGGTGGGTTGTAAGATGGGTTGTGCCTTCTGTGCTTCCGGTTTAGATGGGTTTGTGGCTGATCTATCAACGGCAGAAATTATTGAGCAGATTTGGCAAGCTAATCGAGAATTGGCGAGCCAGGATTTGCGGGTTGGCCATCTGGTCTATATGGGGATGGGAGAGCCCCTAGACAACTATCAACAGGTCATTGACAGCATACGTTTTGCCAACAACCCGGCCGCTTTCAATATTGGCATGCGTAATATTACCCTTTCCACCAGTGGATTGGTTCCCGCCATCCGAAGATTGGCGGAAGAGAACCTGCCTATAACCCTGTCCATCTCCTTGCATGCCCCCGTCGATTATCTACGGGACCAGATCATGCCCATCAATCGCCGCTATTCGTTGGCGGAATTGATGGCTGCGGTGCAGGACTATGTGCAGGTGACCCGTCGGCGAGTCACCTTTGAATATATATTGTTAGCCGGGTTTAACGACCAGCCGGTGCATGCGGAGAAATTAGCTTCCCTGCTTGAAGGTATTTTAGCAAATGTTAACGTAATACCTTATAATGAGGTTCCCGGTTTACCTTGGCAGCCCCCGTCCGATTCCCAAGTGCGCTCATTCGTTGGGGCATTGAAAGCCCGGGGCATAAATGTCACCGTGCGCCGAGAGTTGGGGCCTGAAATCGAAGCTGCCTGCGGGCAGCTACGTAGGAGACTCCAGGGGAAGGAGTAGGTGGAGGCATGCTGCGATTAGGAATCAAAAGTGATTTGGGCCAAGCGCGGGTGGCCAACGAAGATTTTTGTCTGGCCCGCGTGGTGTCCTTGCCAGATAGGGAGATGGCCCTTTTGGCGGTGGCCGATGGGATCGGAGGACATCGGGCCGGTGATGTGGCCAGTCGTACCGCCATTGGACGCTTGGAAGAGGAGGTCTTAGGGGCTCTAGAGCGGGGGCAACCCCCGCTAGCGGCCATTGAGCAGGCCGTATGGGCGGCTAATACGGCCGTGTTCGAACTGGCTTCCAGCCAAGAACGTTACACGGGTATGGGGACTACCCTGACGGCGGCCCTGATGGCCAAAGAAGAGCTTTTTATTGCCCATGTGGGCGACTCCCGTCTTTATCTCTATCGAGATGGCGTTTGTCGACAATTGACCGCCGATCATAGTTTAGTTGGCGAGTTGGTCAAAAACGGGGAATTGTCACTAGATGAAGCAAGGTCGCATCCCCAACGCAACGTGCTCACCCGGGCAGTCGGTATCGAAAGGCAGGTAAAAATAGATCTTTATACCGAAACGCTACAGATAGAAGATATTATTCTACTTGCCTCCGATGGCCTCTTTACTTTGCTAGACGACGTAGCGATTGCTAGTTTTTTGGCTCAGAGGAAGGATTTGCAGCAAATTGCTGAGGACCTAGTGGCAGAGGCTAATAGACGGGGTGGCCACGACAATATTTCAGTCGTCCTAGCTAAGTGGGGGTGCTCATAATGATCGGACGAGTGCTCAGCAATCGCTATGAATTGCTAGAACGGGTGGGCGGCGGCGGCATGGCCTTCGTTTATCGGGCCCGCGATGTACGGCTCAATCGCATAGTTGCTGTTAAAGTATTGAGCCCGCATTTCACTAGCGATGAAGATTTTGTGCGTAAATTTAGGCGCGAAGCCCAGGCGGCGGCCAGCCTCTCTAGCCCCAGCATTGTGGGCGTTTTTGACGTGGGCCAAGATGGCGATGTGCATTATATTGTCATGGAATTTCTACATGGCAAAACCCTAAAGCAAGTGATCAATGAAAAGGGCCATTTGGCAGTGCCAGAGGTTCTACAGATCGGTACCCAAATTGCCGAAGCGTTACAGGTGGCCCATAAACACGGAGTTATCCATAGGGATATTAAACCCCATAACATTATGCTGACCACCGATGGTCGCGTGAAAGTTACCGACTTCGGCATCGCGAGAGCGGTGACCGGTTCCACTCTCACGGAAACGGGCACCATGGTGGGCTCAGTCCATTATATTTCTCCCGAACAAGCCCGCGGTGGCATAGTGGGGGAATTGTCGGATATTTATTCCCTCGGTGTGGTACTCTATGAGCTGCTTACTGGCCAAGTGCCCTTTGAGGGGGACAGCATGTTCTCTATCGCTTTGAAGCATTTGCAGGAACAACCGCGCCCCGTACGGGAGCTGAATCCCAGTGTTCCTGCGGCTGTGGAGCGGATAGTGCTGAAAGCTATGAGCAAAGAGCAGGCTAGTCGTTATCAGTCGGCCGGTGAAATGGCTGCTGATCTAAAGCGTCTCCTGCTGGCCAATGATCAACAGGTTTCATTGCAGGGACTGGTGGGGGAGCTGGAACCACCTACCCAAGAGCCGGCGGAGCTGGAAAAGACGCGGGTGGCGCCGGCACCCAACGGCGCTGAGCAAGAGGAGCCTCCCCCTTCTAAACGGGGTCGGCGTCCCTGGTGGCATTATTTGCTGTTGGGCGGAGGTTTAACCCTTTTGGCTACGCTTGTAGCCCTATTTATCATGTTCCGGCCCGGTGCGGTGGTTGAGGTGCCCAATGTGGTAGGCCTATCCCTGTCCGATGCCCAGCGTATATTAGCCGATCATAAGCTAGGTTTTATGGTGGGGCTGGAACTATATAGCGACGAAGATCCCAATGTGGTTTTAGATCAGGATCTGCCGGAGGGGCGCAAGGTACGGGCCGGGCGGGTCATCACTCTAACCATTAGCAAGGGGCCCGAATATGCGGATGTGCCCGATGTGGTGGGCAAATCTCTACGGGAGGCCAGGATAGAGTTACAGAATGCGGGCTTCGAAATAGCCGAACCGATAAACCGGGTCTATTCGGATAAGCCGCCGGAGACGGTGGTGGGACAAAATCCCTCGGGGAACACCCGTCTAAAGCGCTCCAGCCAGATCATACTAACGGTCAGTCAGGGGCCCGAGCCCCAGCCTTTTGCCATGCCCAATTTGCAAGGTCTGACTGCTATGGCAGCTCAACAGCGTTTGAGCGAGTTACAGTTGACTTTGGGCGATATTAGCGGCCCTACCGATGGGGTGGTTATCAGTCAATCGCCGGCGGCCGATACCCAGGTGGTGCCGGGACAAACCGTTTCTTTAGTGCTAGGCCCAAAACAAGTGAGCGCCTTAGTTTCCTATACGGTCCCGGAGGATAGCGAGGATAATAATCATCGCATCGAAATCTTACGGGAGGACTTGAATGGTTTAGTGCTGCTGGAGTCACTCCGGCTCAAGCGGGGAGAAACGGTCCAGCGGAATGTTAGCGGAGTTGGTTTCTTGCGTATTATCGTTAAGGATGAAGGAGTAATTGTTAAGGAAGAGGTGTATCCGTAATTAAGGGAACTGTCATCAAGATACTAGCCGGTTACTATTTTGTGCAAACGGACGCGGGGCTGGTAACTTGTCGGGCCCGTGGTCGCTTACGGCAGGAAGAAATTAAACCTATTGTTGGTGATCGGGTGCGGTTAGAGTTGCTGACGGAAACGGAAGGGGTGCTAACTGAAATTCTGCCTCGCCAGAGTTTCATGGAGCGGCCCTTAGTAGCCAACGTGGATCAAG
>JAAYGE010000042.1 GCA_012727835.1 Bacillota bacterium | reverse complement strand
GTTGATATCTAAAAAACGCTGCTGGTTGTCACCTATTTCACATAATGGACAACATAAAAAGGGCGATATGGTCGCCCTAATAACAAAGGTGCGGCTCTAGCTGTCTTTATGTATCTTAAATTCCTTAAGGCCTGCTAAAGAAATGGGACTTTGGGCCGCCTCCCGGTTGGCTCGCTCGATTTCGGTATAAACCTCCAAGCGGTGAACCGGTAGATTACGAGGGGCATCGATGCCGAGACGGACCGTATCCCCCCGGATATCGAGCACGGTGATGGTGATGTCGGTGCCCAGTTTTATCACCTGGCCTTTTTTGCGTGCCAAAACTAACATCCTATTCCCCTCCTTTAGCAAAGAGGGGGTGGCGTATACTATAGGCCTCGTTATCGATAATCGTTTGCAGGGCCAATTTCTTTTGCCGGTTAAACCACAAGGGAGCTTTCAAATTGACGGTAGCTTGCCGCAGGTCGCCGTTGGGTACGCTGACCATGCACAGCACGTGGGCTTCGTCTCCTGGGGCCAGCTGCAACTGCTCCGCCTCCCCATCGGTAAGGCTGACGGCATACTGGTTAAAGGCCGCATAGGGGTTAACCAACAAAAAGCAGAGATCGGCATTGGCGATACTCTGCATCCATATGAAAGGTGTATCTTCTAGACCGATGCTGAGCAGAACAAACTGGCGTTCCTCGGGGAAACCGGGAATGCCAGCAGGAAAAGAGAAGATAAGTTCGGGATCGATGGCAATTTGGCCAAAGCGGGTTGTCTGTAATTGCATTGTGTATGCTCCTTAAGCAACACCGACAGTGTTGCGATTAATGAAGTGGTGGTCGGCCCACCCCGTGAGGCTGTAGGCCGAACGGGGCTAAGCCCAAATTTCTCTGGGACCGACATATTCAATCTCTACCGAGCCTCGCTGTTTGAGATAGGCCTCTACTGCCGCCGGCACTAGATCTACCCGCGGGGGATTGGGCGTCACCTGCAGGCGCGGGGCTTGCGGCCGTACTTCGATGCGGGGCTCGGGTTCGCCCACATAGGTTATTTTGGGCAGAGAACGGGGAACTAGCCCCACATTAGTTTCCACATGGGCACCGCGGTAGTTGGCTTCCTTAGCCAGGGTACCGATAACCTGCGGTTCCCGCATCATGCGGTCACCCTCCTGCGCTTTGCGGGCTATGCTCTCTTGGGCTTTGCGAATGCTGGCGGCTACCCGCTGGCGGGCCGAGACCAACTGGGAGCCGACGCCCAAGTCTTGGCGCATGGCACTATTGTCGATCTGCAGGCGGCCGTTGGGGCTTTGCACCCGCATCTCCGCCTGCGGTTGCTCCAGAGTCATGCTAGCATGATTCTGCTGCAAGCGCATACTCCCCAAGGAGATGTCCAACCCCAGCTGGGCAGGCGTTATATGTATGTTAATGAGCGGTCCTATTCTCATCGTAGGAAATCAACCAGGGTGGGCTGCATGAGCCGAGCGCCCACCGCCAGCGAGGCATGGTAAACGGCTTCCTGCGTCTTTAAGTACATGATGGCCTCCGCCATATCCACATCTTCCACCTGCGACTTCAGAGCCGTGTAGGTGATGATGTCATCGGTAAAGCGCGATTTGGTGGCCTCTAGCCGATTCATACGGGCGCCCACTTCGGAACGGGCGGTAAGGAACTGGCTTTCCACCTCTTCTAGTTTGCCTAAGATGTTATTTATCTCGTCCTTATTATCAGTGCGCAGGGCATTCTCCAAATCTATTAGTAGCTGGATAGCCTCCTTATCACCCTCACCAAAGGCCATCTTGGCGGTGGTATTAACTACCATGGTGACTCCGGGGCCAATCTCATATTCCATCGTGTTACTGTTGCCCTGAAAGCCATCATAGGGAAGTGGGCCTATTTCCGGGTCTGGTGGCCAACTAATATCTTGGAACGGCTTTTCAGTGGTGTTATTGCCAGCAAAGATGTAGCGCCCCGCATGGGTGGCATTGGCCACACCCACCAACTGTTCCGCCAGCTGCCGCACTTCGTCGGCCAGAGCGGTCATTGCCCCTTCGTCGTTGGTGCCATTGGCACCTTGCACCGCCAGCCCACGGACTTGCACGATGATGCCACCGGCCTGATCTAGGGCGGCGTCGGTGCTGGCCAACCAGGCATGGGCGTCATCGATATTGCGAATATACTGCTGGTGCTGGTCTAGGGCCGTCTCCAGCTTGAGAATCTGCTGCAAGCGCACCGGATCATCGGAGGGGCGGCTGACGATTTTGCCCGAATTGATGCGCCGCTGCATGGTGTCCAGATTGCGCAGATTGCGCTGCAAATCTTGTAAGAAGGCGGTATTCATCATGTTATTGGTGATGCGCATTTAGTCTACCTCCCCTAGCGCAGGCCCGTGCGGAAGATTAAAGTCTCTAAGATTTCATCGATAACATTAACCAAACGGGCCGCCGCGTTATAGGCATGCTGGTATTGAATCATGTTGGTCATCTCTTCATCGAGGGAAACACCGGAAACGGAAGAGCGACGCATTTCCAGCTGCTCCACCAGCAAAGTCTGGTTCTCTAGTATGTGCAGGGCGTGCTGGGCATCCACGCCCAGAGTGCCCAAAATACCTTCGTAAAATTGCTCAAGTGTGGACGAACCATCGAATAGTAGTGCGTTACGCAACTGGGCTATGGCTAAAGCATTGCTACCATCTCCAGCAATGGTCTGTCCGTCGGCTTGTTCCCCAGCCGCCGCAATGTACTTACGACCGTTTTCTTCATCCAGAAGATCCTCATTTACGTAAATATGTCTGGCAGAAATGGCATCTGGATCTGCACTCCCGAACAAGCCCACAAAAAAGTCTATCCCATTGCCGCCTAGCAGATCATAGCCCTTCTTGTGCTGGGTATTGATAGCATCGGCAAATTCCTTCGCCATGGCGTCTAGCTGGTCCATGTAGCCCCGGGTCATGTTACGAGCACTCTCCAACCCGGCCAGACGGCCGCTGGTGGCCCCCACCGGGTTACCTTCGGAGCCATCGGCATGTAGCCAGCGAACAGTACCATCTTCCCCCAACTTCATATGGGTGACCGAGTCGTGGCGTACTATGCTTACCCCGTTAACCACCAGGGAAAGCTGGCCATGGCTTTCAAAGACATGCAGGTTGACCAGCTGGGACAGCTCGTCGATCAAGAGATCGCGGCGGTCGCGCAGGTCATTGGCGTTTTTCCCGCCCAGTTCGTTGGTTTGTATCTGGGCATTGAGGGCGGCGATGCGGTCCACAATGGAGTTAATATCGACCACGGTTAGGGAAATACCGTGGTTAATGTCGTCAATTACATCTTGCAACTGGCTATCCACATGGCGGAACATGTCGGCCACCGCCACGGCCCGCTGCTGAACTATGGCGCGCACCGTTTCGTTGGCCCCATCCCGGCTTAAATCTTGCCAGGCATTAAAAAACTGGGCGATAGCATTCTTAATGCCTCCCCCTTGCAGATCGCTGAAAATACCTTCCACCCGGTCCAGGGTCTGGTTTTCAGCGGCGGCCTTGCCCAAGTATTGATTTTGGGAGCGTAACTGGTAATCGATATAGCTGTCGCGTAAACGGTAAATGGTGCTAACCTGCACGCCGGTACCGATTTGACCGGCGGAGGTGGAATTGTGCATACCAGGCACCGTGTAAGGGTTAGTTGCGGTGAGCACGGCCCGCTGTCGGCTATAGCCGGGAGTGGCCTGATTCGCGATGTTATGTCCGGTTACATCCAAAGCCCGGGATTGGGCGGCCAGCGCCTTACGGGCTATCTCTAAACCAAAGAATGTAGAACGCATTGTTTAATCACCTCATAGCTTGCGGTCCAGAAGTCGAGGTTTGGTCGGCTGACGGGACTTGCCGTCGGCGTCATAAGCCGGCTCGTCGGGCGAACTGACCAGCACCCGCAAAGAGTAGTCGATAAAGTGCAAAGCCTGTTCGATCAGCAACTGGTTTTGCTCATTCAGTCGCTTTAAGGCAGCTAGGCGTATAACCATCTGTTCGAAAAGCTGACCTAGGACTTCCCGGCGGGGGCAATCGGGTGCATTGATAACTTCCTCTAGGGTACGAACCCCCAACTGGCCCGCCAAGCGGCTGGCAATACCGGTCAGCTGAAATTCCATAGTTTTTAGTTCATTGGCCAGTTTTTCCTCCTTGGGCAACAGCTCTTCCAGAGCAGCCACATCGTTGGCGGTAAGGATGTGGCGCTTTTGCTCACCCAGCTCCACTGCTCGCCCCAGCAATTCAACTTCGGCCGCCAGGGCTGCTTCTAGTGCCTGCCACGCCATAGCTACACCTGCGTATCCAGGTGCTGGCCGGCCAACATATTCCTGGCGATACGCCGAGCATCCACCTTGTAGGTACCGGCTTCGATTTGCTGGCGCAACTGGGCTACCCGCTCCGCATCCACTTCGGGCAGGTTGCGCAAGATCTGCCTAGCCGCTAAGAATTCTTGCGACTGGGGAGAAAGTTTTATTTCATGGCCCACATCGTTAGGCGGCAGCCGTTTTTGCTTTTGCTCCTGCCGCCGGATTTGATCGGAATAAGCGCGCATAACTTGCTGCACTTGTTTATCGGTAATCCGCATTAGGCATTCTCCTCATAGTAAAGGTCTTTGTTTATCTTATCGGTTAGTGGCGGGAAATCTTTAGAGGATGGAGGAAAAAGGAACTCAACAAAAAGGCCCGTTAGGTCAAAGCCTACGGGCCGATCAAGCCTGTCTTTTTTTCAGAAGCAACTGTATTTGATTACTTACGGGCTACGGGAGTGTGCTTAGGGTGTTGGGGCAGGCTCCTTTTAAAATCACTAATCCGCCACCACTTTGATAATCTCGATTCCCTTACGCTGGGTTAGATCAAGGGGCACTGGCGGGTTTAAAGGTGCTCCCTTAGGGTCCTTAATTAACAACAGTTGGGGCCGGGTAGGCTGATGCGGATGACACGCCACCACAATTCCCTCCGCTCCGTTGGCCAACAACACACGGCTGCCGACAGGGAAAATATCTAACATGGTGACTAAGACTCGACCATAGGTGGCATCAAAGAGCCGCTCATTGGTCAATATTTCCTCTAGGGACAGGTGGGCAGCGGTGGAGGGTTTGTAACAGCGATTGGAGGTCATGGCATCGTACACGTCAGCTATGGCAATAATCCTGGCATACTCACTGATAGCCTCGCCTTTTAATCGCTGGGGATAACCACTGCCATCCATGCGTTCGTGGTGCTGTAGCACCGCTTGTAAGACCGTGTCATTCAGGTTGCTATGACGGCTGAGCATTGCACAACCAAACTCGGGATGCTTGTACATCAATTTCCACTCGGCCGGGGAAAGGGGCCCTGGTTTTTGCAAAATTGTCCTCGGCACCATGGTTTTCCCCATGTCGTGCAGCACAGCCGCTAAGCCCAATTCGACCGTTGCTGTCTGACTCCACCCTAACTTGATAGCTATACCCATGGAGATAAGGGCGGTAGATAGGGAATGGAGGTAGGTATAATCATCAATTCTTTGTAGCCCCATCAGGCTCAGCCCCAAGCGGGGCTGGCGGCTGAGGTGGTTTACGGCGTGACGCAACTGGGTAGCTAACCTTTCTACGCTAACCCGCTTATCGCTGCTGATAGCAGCTTCCAACAGTTGAATATCTTGCAGTAGGTCCTGTTGAAACCTTTTATCCAACAGAGGTGCCGGCTCTGGACCTGCAACTTCGGGCCCCTGGCCGTCAACAAAGATACTTTCCACATTCCACAGATGTAGCAGGTGCAATAAACACTCATCTAAGATTAACCCCTGCGGCAAAAGGACGTTCCCCGCCGCATCGGTCACCGGCCTGGCCAATGTCACGCCGGGACCCAGGGAAGCTAGTGGCCTTTGGCAAACCATCTACTCAAGCTCCT
>JAAYGE010000041.1 GCA_012727835.1 Bacillota bacterium | reverse complement strand
AGAGGTCGTAGCCTTTTGCCGCCGGCTTGAATAAAGGACATGGCCGCCTCCTGCAAAAGAGGCGTAAGAGTACTAACCGCCCGGCACATTTCTGCGTTGACTGCTGCCAACTCGGCCTGGGCGGGACGATAAACTGACTGCAAATCAGAGACCATGCTTGCACCTCCCAAGTCTTACCTTTTAGTATCAGCCAAGGGAGGTGCGCTTATGCCGTTTAGTTATAGCAACCGCGCCTCTATCTGATCAATAACATTGCCGGCGGCCAAAGGCTTCCCCAAGGCGGCAGCCCGCTGCCCTAGCAGCAATAACCGTTCTTTGTCTTGGAGCAGTTGGGCCATTTTTAAGCCCGGCCGCTCATCGGCCGCCAACCGAATTGCACACCCCTGCTCGGTCAGCCAGCGGCTATTACGATCTTCTTGACCGGGAATTGGAGACATGATGATTATCGGCTTGCCCTGGCTAAGGGCCTCCGCCGATGTAACCCCTCCCGGTTTAGTCAATACTACATCGGCGGCCGCCATCAGTTCGTTAACAAAATCAACGAAGCCATAGATGTGGAATCGGTTGCGCCAGCAACGATTCTTAAGTTCGTTATGTAATATTTCATTGCGGCCGGTAACCACCAACACCTGACTTGCTTCCGCATATTCATCAAAACTTTCAACCACCTGTCTTATCTCTCCCAGCCCCAGCGAGCCACCCATCACTAAAACCGTGGGTAAGTCATCCAAACCATGTTTAGCCCGCACCACAGCCGGCTCCTGTCGTTGTGCAAACTTAGCAAGAATCGGTATGCCGGTGGCAGCAACTTGAGAGCGGGGCACCCCCAATTCATCCATTACAGAGGACAGTTGTTCGTGGGCTATGCAATAAAGATCGATACCTTCATGGAGCCAGTAGGCGTGTACCGTAAAATCGGTGATCACCGTTGTTAAGTGCTGATCTATACGTTGCCGCTTTTTTAAAGTCCCCATCAGACCGGCAGCAAAGGCATGGGTACAGATGATAGCATCGGGGGAATAATCGCGTATAACTTTAGTTAAAGCCCTAGATAACAGCCGATAAGACAGATTAATAATATCTACAGCCTTCTCGCCGCCCTCGGTCCTTTCATAGAGTTTGCCGTAAACCCCTGGAGTGAACTTAAGCAAACCTAAATATCCTTCCAGCAACAGTTTATTAAGTACCGGACTGATATAGCTAATAGTATCCACGATGGCCACACGGGCTTGCGGATAGCGCCGCAAAATCTCTTCTCGCAAAGCCCGCGCCACCTGATCGTGCCCCGCACCAACGGAAGCAGAAAAAATGAGAGTATCCATCAAATCACTCCCTAAAAATCCCTCTAAAGGGGCATACTATACCCGTTATAAACTACGAAAGGGTGATCAAATTGCCTGAAGAAATCATGGTAGGCAAACCGGCCCCCGATTTCACTTTGCCCGATCAAAATGGGCAACCGATAACCCTCAGTGACTATCGGGGCAAGAAAAACGTGGTTCTACTATTCTATCCGTTGGATTGGACACCCGTTTGAGCATCCGAATTGCCAGCTTGCGAAGAACTTGGTGACAAGTTCGCCGCGCTGGATACCCATGTTCTGGGTATTAGTGTCGATAGCAGCCCTTCCCACAAGGCTTTCGCTGAAAAACTGGGCATCACCTTCCCCCTGTTGAGCGATATCCATCGTCACGTAAGCGCTTTATATAATGTATTGGTAAAAGAGGAGGGAATTTCCGCCCGCGCTACTTTCATTGTAGACAAGAAGGGTATTATTCGCTACCAGTTGATTAACGACCCGGATATTCGCCGCGACGAAAACGAGTTCCTGCGTATTGCCGAGGCACTACAGAAAAAGGGACAATAGTCGAGAGAAGCCAAGGGGCTGCGCAAAACCTGTTGTTTTGCAACAGCCCCTTTCAGGCGCCAATTATTGCTTTCACGCGCGCAATATCCCGAGCATAATCGCGATAGGTCTTGACGGGAGTTTCTAAATGCCACGCTAACTGCCGAATAAAGGGATGGTTTAATAGGTTAGCAAAACCCTCTTCACCAATCTCTCCTTCACCGATATTAGCATGGCGGTCGCGCCTGCTACCGCTGGGCATCTTGCTATCGTTGAGGTGTAGCACCTTAATTTGCTCTAAACCCATACTGGCATCCAGATCGCTTACTAGGCGCTCCACCTCCTGGGGCTTAGTAAAATCATACCCGGCGGCAAATAGATGGCAGGAATCTAGACATACGCCTACCTGTGCAGGTCGCCCTAGGCTATGCCAAACGGTAGCAATATCTACAATGCTACCGATTTCATTTCCTTGCAAAGCCATAGTTTCCAATAATAGACAGACAGGACTCTCACTTTCGTCTAAAACCCGATCCAGCAAACGGATAATACGTTCCAGCGCCGCCGGCCGCTCATCACTGGCGCTCCCCGGGTGAACTACTAAATAGTCGATATCCAGGGCTGCCATACGTCGCAGGTCATCGGTCAGCACCATATGGGCAAATTCAATAAGCTTCTCCTTATCGCTGGCCATATTTACCGTGTAGGGTAGATGTCCGCAAACTTTCGCTATATCTGCTTCTTCACGCAACTTCAGCCAGCGATCGATCTCCGCCTCGCCAATGGTTCGGGCCGCGCCCCCGCGGGGATTGCGAGTAAAAAACTGAAAGGTGGTGGCCCCAATTTCTAAAGCCTGCGGGACCACCTTATCGATACCTTTGGCAATAGAAAGAAAGGCACCCAGTCGAATCATAGACTACCTTATTTAACTCAGCATCTCGCGCACACGAGTTGCTATGTAATCGACCAAAGGCTGGCCCGCAATGTTTACACCACCGGCAAAATCCGGTTGCAGGCGGAAGAAGTTGATGATCAGCGCATCAGGTTTCACGTAAGCTTCTTCCAAATGCAGAGGGGCGAAGTAAATGGTGATAGTACGATCGACCGCAGATTCCTGCGATAGCTGGTTGGCCAACTCATCAAGATTGAGTTGCTTAATCGGCCGGGCCATTTCGGCGGTCAGCCCCAAATCTTCTAACATCCACAAATTATTGTTAAAAAATCTCCCTTCCTTCCGATTGGCGGGCCGGATAGGCTCCCGGTTAGTGATGCCGCTGAGAATTCTCCGCACCGATTCGGCGTTAAATTCATCATCATAGACCATTTGCATGACTGGGAGTTCGGCCAAGTTATTCAGAAACAGTTCATTTACCTTTTCTTTATCACTGGTGGCCTCCCAGAAATAGAGCATCGCTTCAATGGCTTCTAAGTTGGTTTTAAGCGATATCAATAGCCACACCCCACTTTTTGAATTTCGGATGCAATCCGCATGACCCCTTTATTATATCACTATCGATCAGCGGAGCACTGCTATTTTTCTGGCACAAAGCCGGGCTTAGGGGGGCCGGAGCTGGCATTAGCTATCTTTTCATTGAAGTAATGCAGTTCCCCCACCATCCGCTCTAACCATTGGAGACTAGTCGTAATCAACTCACCATCGACTTTTTCATCGGGAACCTGCCAAGCCCCCATTAAGTTCTCTAAGGTTTCCTGCATGCGGTATCGGCAAGCCTTGCGGTATTGTTCTTGATTCATGTAGTCGGTCATGGTCTCTAACCTCCAAAAGTCATATCGTCATCCATAGGTTGCACCTAAGCCCAACTAAAAAAACAAGAGGGGCTATCGCAAAGCAACGTTTTGCGATAGCCCCGGTTTTTTCAATCAGTTATGACCGATGAAAGGCGGCATGTATATCTTTCAAATGCTCCCTGATAGTAATGTTCTGCGGACAAACCGATTCACATTGGCCACATTCGACACAGAGGTCCGCACCCTTTCCATCCTCCACCATACGTCCATAATTTCTAGCTACCACATCCGGATCTAGATTATAGATGGAGGCTTCATTATATAAGGTAAACAGCTGTGGAATGCTTACCCCGGTGGGACAGGGCATGCAATAGTCACAACCGGTGCACTTTACTTTAGTGCGCTTTAGATAAAACTCCTTAGCTTTGTCGATAATATCCAGCTCCTCTTCTGTTAAGGAGTTGGGCTTGGCATCGGCTGCCACCCGCAAGTTTTCTACCACATGATCCATGGTACTCATGCCACTGAGCACCACACTGACTTCCGGTTGGTTGAGCACCCAGCGTAGCGCCCATTCGGCGGGGCTTCGCTTAATTGGGGCCTGATCCCAAATGGCCTGCACTTCGGCGGGCACATTCTTGGTGAGGCGTCCACCGCGTAACGGTTCCATAATAACAACGGCTAGGCCCTTGTCGGCGGCATAACGCAAACCTTCAATACCCGCCTGATATTCTTGGTCCATATAGTTAAGCTGAATCTGACAGAAATCCCAATCGAAGGCGTCCACAATTTCTTTAAACACCGGCAGCTCATCGTGGAAAGAGAAACCTGCATATTTGATACGACCATCGGCCAAGGCACGGCGTACGAAATCTAAGACGTTAAGATTCATAGCCGCATCCCAGCGCTCCTTATTGAGCGAATGCAGCAAATACATGTCTATGTAATCGACTTGCAGGCGCTCCAACTGTTCATTGAGCAGCTTATCAAAATCCTCATGGGTTTCGGCCAGCCAAACGGGAGACTTGGTGGCCAGTTTTACCCGCTCCCGATAGCCATCTTGCAGCGCTCGCCCTACAAAGCTCTCGCTTCTTCCTCCATGATATCCGTAAGCCGTGTCAATATAATTGACACCCTGGTCAATAGCATGACGCACCATGCGCATCGCTTCTGCTTCATCGATCTTAGCTGTATCCCCGTCAATAACCGGTAGACGCATACAACCAAAACCTAACGCGGAAACTTCAAAATCCAGCTTCCCAAACTTCCTATATTGCACCGAGCCTTCCTCCTTTTTCTAAACCCTAGCTTTCTAGATAAATTCGATGGCAACTACTGCAAATCCTTTCGCCTAGCGAAGATTTTATCTAAAGGGCTCTTCGCAAAAGGTGTTTGAGGTGGACATTTGGTTGCCTGTGCCGAGGGGTCTGCGCAGGCACAATTGGCGCTAGCCAGTGCTCTACGGCTCATGCTGTTTATGGGACATGTATCCGGCTCTAGGCCCTTAAACGACTGGGGCTGTTCGCACCGCACCGTGAGGTGCGAACAGCCCCTTGGTTGATTACCTATTTATCGAGCACCAATTTAGCAAATCGCCGTTTGCCCACCTGAATGATCAGCTCCGATTCTAAGGAAAATTCCTGCCAACTATCCTCTACCCGCTCCTGATTAACCCGCACGGCCCCCAGCTCCACCATGCGTCTGCCTTCACTGCGGGTGGAGACTAACTTGGCCGCCTGTAAGAGATCAATAATATTGGCCTTTGGCTCACCTGTCCAAACAACTTCCGGGATATCTTCCGGCAAATCGCCTTGCTGGAAAACGGTACGGAAATGCTGCTCTGCCTCGTTGGCCGCTTCTTCCCCATGGTACATGCGAACCAGCCGGTGGGCCAACCTCATCTTCGCATCGCGGGGATGGACGCTACCATCGGCTAAACCGGCAGTGAGGGCCTGCAACTCTTCCGGACTGATATCGGTGGTCAGCTGATAGTATCTCAACATCAGTTCATCGGGAACCGACATGGTCTTGCCATACATTTCCTTGGGCTCATCATTGATGCCGATATAGTTACCCAGGCTTTTGCTCATCTTCTGCACGCCATCTAGGCCTTCCAGCAAGGGGAAGGTCATAATAACTTGCGCCGGCAGGTTCCGCTCCCGCTGCAGGTGCCGACCGACCAATAGATTAAAGGTCTGGTCGGTGCCACCAATCTCAATGTCGGTTTCCAAGGCCACCGAATCATACCCCTGCATCAGCGGATAGAAGAATTCATGCAAACCAATAGGCAGGTTTTCGGTGTAACGCTTTTGGAAGTCATCTCGCTCCAGCATGCGGGCTAAAGTCATAGTGCCAGCTAGCCGAATCACTTCCTCAAAGGTAAGCGGGGCCAACCACTGGCTGTTGAAATAGACTTGAGTACGCTCCATATCTAGGATTTTGCCATACTGCTCCACATAGGTACGAGCGTTGGCCCGAACCTCCTCTTCCGTGAGGGGCTTTCTTATTTCCGCGCGCCCGGTGGGGTCACCGATGCGCCCGGTAAAATCGCCGATAACCAGCTGCACCTGGTGTCCCAGATCCTGAAAATCCTTCAGCTTGCGGATAACAACCGTATGTCCCAGGTGAATATCGGGAGCCGACGGGTCTAACCCCAGTTTGACCTTAAGCGGTCGCTGTTCGCGAATAGAAGCGGCCAATTTGGCCTTAAATTCATCTTCGGGGATAATCTCCACCGCCCCCGCACTGAGAATAGCTAACTGACGTTCAAATTCGGCCCGCTGGCTACTAGATAGATTCTTTGGCATCGTTCATTCTCTCCCCCTTAAAAACTAATAAACAAAAAACTCGTCCCCCTAGAAGGGACGAGCTATACTCGCGGTACCACCCTTGTTGGTAGGACATAGCCTACCCACTCCAACCCGGTAACGGCGGGAACCGATAGTAGCTACTACATTTCACTGCTATAGCTCCGAAAGGTAATTCGCCACCCACATCCGTATCGGTTTGCACCACCCACCGACTCTCTGCAAGCAAAATGCAGGCGCTACTGGCTTTCTTCCTCGCTCTTGTTGTCCAATGAATTTTCTAATAGGATATCATGACCAGCCCCCGGTTACAAGTTCAATTTTAAGTTGCCCGCGGCACTCTGAACTAATTCCACCAGTTCTAGTATGACCAACAAGCTGCCTGTGACTGAAGACCAGGTCTATGAGATAATACAGTCAGTAAAGTACTGGGGGGACTAAAAGTGAAGTTAGACCAATTCTTTGACCAATTAGCCCAAGCCGGGCTGACCCTTAACCAGCAACAGCAGGCCGCCGTGGCCCAGCTGCAGGGCCCCCTCATGGTCATAGCCGGCCCCGGCAGCGGCAAAACCCGAGTCATCACCGCTCGCACCGCAGCTCTGTTATACAGGGGCGTCTCCCCACAGCAAATACTGGTACTTACCTTTACCCGTGCTGCCGCCAAAGAAATGAAGAAACGACTTACCCAGCTGCCTATGTTATCCCAACAGCAGGTTAAGGCAGTAAATATGAGCACCTTTCATTCCCTATGCTATCGTATTCTCTGGGCTTTTCAGGGCCAGCGCCCTGCTGTCGCTAAGGAGAAACAACGACGCCATTGGGTAAAGGAAGCCCTTTTGCGCCAGCAGGAAGAAATAAAAGATGATCTAGTAGACGAAATGCTCCACCAGATCAGCTTCCATAAAAATAGTAATCAGGATCTAGAGCAGCTACAAGATCTGAACACGTTGACTTCCCGAGTATGGGCCGATTATGAAAAAGCCAAAAATAAGGCCGGTCTATTGGATTACGATGACCTTTTACTAGCCACCTTGAAATTATTACAGCAATATCCGGAGTTGTTACAGTCGCTACAACGGCGCTGGCAATTCATTATGGTAGACGAATTTCAAGATACTAACCTGGTGCAATACGAGCTACTAAAACTCTTAGCCGCGCCCCATAACCATATTTGCGTGGTGGGCGATATCGATCAAGCTATCTATGCCTGGCGGGCTGCCGACCCCAAGCTTTTGTTACAGTTTCCGCAGGATTTTCCCGGTGGCCGCCGGGTGGAACTGATACAAAACTACCGCTCCTTACCCCCAATAGTTGAACTGGCCAATCGGTTAATCGCCCATAATCAATTGCGCCATAAGATCACTGTCCAGCCGATTCGCCAAGGCGGCACCCCACCCCGCCTCATGCGTCCCAGCGATGAGTGGGCGGAAGCCAAAGCCGTGCTTACCATGCTGCGCCAATGGCAAAGGGGAAACACCCCCTTAAATGAGCTAGCTGTACTCTACCGGGTAAATACCCAAGCTCGCCCCCTAGTAAGTTTGTTGGTAGAAAGCGGGTTTCCTTTTAAGTTGCACGATAAAGGCCAGGCCGGCTTGGAGCACTGGGTGGTGCAAGAATGCCATGCTTTTTTACGTTTACTGAATGAACCCAACCATATGGAATCCTTCCTGCGGGTGGGACGACGCCAACTGGGGCTCACCGTCGAGACCAACCAGTTTATGGAGCGGCTGGTGCAGCAAAGAGGACTCACTCCCTTTGCCGCCTATCGGCACCTGCCTATTCGTTTTACCGATCTGAGCAAACTCCAGCGGCTGGAGCAACATCTGGCAAAAGCCCGCCAACATCCACCCGGCGAGGCTCTTAAATATTATCTGCATCGCATGGGTTTCGGCTCCTATTTGGAGTGGTATGCAGTCCAGCGAGGCTATCCGGCCGATGAATTTCTAAATATCGCTGAAGAGTTGGTAACAGACTTGCGCCGGTTCACCAACACGGAGGCTTATCTAACGCATTTAGACGACATGCTCTCGGCGTTACAAAATGAACAGCAAGAACCGGGCGTAAACCTAATGACCATGCACAGCGCTAAGGGCCTGGAATTCAAAGCCGTTTGGATTTTAGGCGTAATCGATGGTCTCCTACCCCATAGCCTGAGCACATCGGCGACCCAACGGGAGGAAGAAAGACGCCTGTTTTACGTTGGCTGTACACGGGCTAAAGATTATCTTTACTTGCTGGCTCCTAAGTCCTATCGGGGCCAAGCTACTATAGATTCCCCTTTTCTAGCTGAAGCAGGGATAAAACAAGAGCCTGCCACCCGAACAGCTGGAGGGCGAGCAATCACGGCGGCAGAAGCGATGCCCACCCTAAGCACCCAGCCCCCTCCTCCTGTGGGGCAGTTGATTCGGCATAAGGATCTAGGCATAGGTACAATCACTGGCTGTACGCAAGAAAAAGCACGTGGACAGACATTCCACGTGCTCACAATCAATTTCCCCGCCCGCTCAGGATTTAAGCTCCATTGGGAGCTGAGTTTACAAATGGGCTTCATCCAGCTCCTGTAATTGACTAGCGTGCTAGCACCAAATAGATGAAGCCATAGATACAACCGGCGATCAACAAAATGGGGATACCAAGGGTGAGAAAGGCGGCAATCAGCATAGCTAACATATCGCCTTTCTCCAATTTAATCTCTTCTATTTTTCGATAATGCTCATCCAGTTCCTCAGGACTTTTATCCTTAGGAAGAAGCGATCTTAGCTTCCTCAGCAACTATTTCACCTCTGTTTACTAGCGGGTAGTGGCAGGCGACGAAATGGCCCGGCAACAGTTCCCGCCACTCGGGCACCACTTGTTTACAGTGTTCCTTAGCATACTTGCAGCGAGTGTGGAAACGACAACCGCTAGGCGGATTGGTGGGGCTGGGGATATCGCCTTCAATTACTGCCAATTCCTTCTTCTCTTCATCCGTTGTAGGAATAGCCTCCAGCAGGGCCTCCGTATAAGGATGTAGAGGATTTTCAAAAATCTCGTTGGATGTGGTAAGCTCCACCAGGGTGCCCAGATACATAACACCCACCCGGTCGCTGATAAACTTAACCACACTTAGGTCGTGGGAAATAAACAGATAGGTTAGCTTCTGCTGCTCCTTCAGGTCCAGCAAAAGGTTAATAATCTGTGACTGTATGGAAACGTCTAGGGCACTAACCGGTTCATCACAAACCACGAACTTAGGTTGGGGGGCCAGTGCCCGGGCGATGCCAATCCTTTGCCGTTGCCCACCGGAAAACTGATGGGGATATCGGTGCAGCATATAGTGCTGTAGCCCGCACTGCTCCATAAGATTAAGCACATATTGCTCTAGCATGCGGCTACCCGGTTTAAAAATACCGTGGGCCGTTAGAGCCTCGCTGATTAGCTGCCCCACTGTCAGGCGAGGATTGAGGGAAGAGTAGGGATCCTGGAAAATTACCTGCAATTCCCGGCGCAATTCTCGCATTTCACTGGCAGTCAGTTTCGACAGGTCGATTCCGTCATCCTGCATTTCCTCCAGCCGCTGAAAATCTTCTTTGCTGGCGTAACGCTCTTTTAATTTATCTATAACCGCTCGTTTTGTTTCAAACTCGGCTTTGGCTTTGTTCAGCTGGGGCATCAACGTTTCTATCTCCCGCTTACAGTCGGCCAAACGCTGATTCTCCTCCATACTGCGGTCACTCAGCTCTTCCAACGCATCCCGATTCATTTCTAAGTCGACCAGGCGGGCAGCTAAAGGAGCATAAACGGTACTGGCTTCATATTCGGCCTGCAGAGCCCGTGCCACTTCATGCAAATCGTCGGCTAGCCCCAAACCGCCGGCTATGCGGAGAGCATCTTCGTAGCGGGAGCGCACCCTACGGGCTCTACGATCCAGCGTATTGAAATCGGCAGCCAGTAGTTCCTGCCCCTTCTCCTGCACCAAACGCTCATAATCAGTCACAATACTCGGCAACTGATTTATCACTCGCCACACATATTTAGGCTTAAACTCTTGCAAAGTACGCCCGTAATAGAGGGTGGTACCACTGGTCGGTGGGTATAGTTGCAAAATCACCCGTCCTAAAGTAGATTTGCCGCAACCACTTTCGCCTACCAGCCCCAGGGTCTCGCCTTCATAGATGTCCAGGCTAATATTATCGTTAGCTTGCACATACAGTTGCTGCCGTTGAAAAATTGACTTCTTTTTTATAGGAAAGTGCTTGGTTAAATTCTTAATACGGATGAGTACTTTCTTATTCTCCACTACTTCTCACCCCCTTCTCGGGATAAAAGCATCTGACCGATTGTTCAGGACAAACCTGCACCAAATCCGGTTCGTGCTCATGGCATTTGGCCGTGGCGTACTTACAACGAGGAGCAAACTTACACCCGCGAGGCAAAGCCAGTGGATGGGGGACTGCCCCCGGAATAGCTTCCAAGCGATCGCCCTGATGGCCCTTAAGCAATGGGATTGACTTAAGCAGCGCCTCTGTATAGGGGTGTGAGTAGTTGCTACGGGGCCTAAAAATATAATCAACCGGTGCCATTTCCACCACTTGTCCGCAATACATCACCGCCACGTCGTCGGCCATCTGATTAATTACACCCAAGTCATGGGTAATGAACATGATAGCCGTCTTGAACTCTTCCTTTAGCTCGTTCATCAGGCGCAAAATCTGAGCCTGAATGGTAACGTCCAACGCGGT
>JAAYGE010000040.1 GCA_012727835.1 Bacillota bacterium | reverse complement strand
TGCTGGCGGCCATTCCGGTACCCGATCCCGATGAAAAACTGGAGGTTCTGCCTTTGACTGGCGAATTGCCCAGCCCCCTGAATCCGCCCAGCGGCTGTCGCTTTCATACCCGCTGCCCCTATGCCAGCGAGGACTGCTTAGCTGTGACTCCAGTGTCGCAAATGGTGGCACCGGGACATCTGGTGGCTTGCCACCGGGTAGCAAAGACAAGGAGGGACGATCAATGATTAAGCTGCTCAGACAACGCTTGCAGCGGGCCTTACTAGTAATTTTGGGAGTTTCTCTCTTCTCCTTTATGATCGTTCATCTGACCGGTGACCCGGCCATCCTAATGTTGCCGCCAGACGCTACGGTAGAGCAGGTGGAACAATTCCGGGAAGCCGTAGGTTTTAACGATCCCCTGTGGCAGCAGTATCTACGATGGCTGACTAATGCGGTCCGGGGTGACTTCGGCTTTTCCTTGCGGCATCAGCAGCCGGCCCTTACGTTAATCTTAGAGCGGATGCCGGCCACCATTGAACTTACCTTGGCGGCGTTGGCAGTATCACTACTAGTAGGCATCCCCTTAGGGGTGTGGACGGCCAGTAAGAGAAACACTTTCGCGGCCTCTATCGGTTCCATCTTCGGACTGTTGGGGCAGTCGTTGCCCGCCTTTTGGATGGCTTTGATGCTCCAGCTATTTTTCGGTCTAATAGTACCTATTTTTCCTTTGACGGGGCGGGGTAGTTTTAGTCAGCTGGTGATGCCGGCTATTACCCTGGGTATGTATACTACAGCCACCATCATGCGCTTGTTACAGGCCCATATGGTAGAAGTGCTGCAGCAGGACTACATTCGCACCGCCCGCTCTAAGG
Organism: Bacillota bacterium; assembly: GCA_012727835.1. Next base: position 2,739 of record JAAYGE010000040.1, on the reverse strand, counting down.
GGTTGTCGCAGGCATTGGTAGTATTTAAGCATGCTCTTCGTAACGCCCTCTTGCCTGTAGTAACCATTATCGGTTTGCAACTAGGGACGCTTTTAGGGGGAGCAGTGATTACCGAAAGTATTTTTGCCTGGCCGGGCGTGGGCCGGCTGCTGGTGCAGGCCATCAATAACCGGGATATTCCTTTAGTGCAGGCCGGCGTATTTGTACTGGCGGTTTGTATCGTGATTATCAATCTTTGTACCGATGTGCTTTACACTTGGCTCGATCCGCGCATCCGGTTAGAGAGTTAACGGCAGAAAGGAGAGATGACGATGAAATCCAAAACCGCGGTTGTAGGACTCTGCTTGCTGCTGTTGGTAATTGCCTGTGCCTTGTTGGCACCGGTGTTAGCACCCCACGACCCTGCGGAGCAAAATCTGGCCGCCCGACTGCGGCCGCCGGCTTGGTTGCCCGGCGGTAATTCCCAACATCCGTTGGGGACCGATCACCTGGGGCGGGACATCCTGAGCCGTATCATATACGGATCTCGGGTGTCGCTACTGGTGGCCCTTATTGCCGTCGCTGTATCGGGTGTAATAGGGACGTTTTTGGGCCTGGCCGCCGGCTATTGGCGGGGCCGCGTAGACTCATGCATTATGTTGCTGGCAGAGGTGCAAATGGCCTTTCCTTTCATATTGCTGGCCCTAGCCGTAATGGCGGTGTTGGGACCAGGGCTACGCAATGTGATAGTTGTGTTGGGTGTTACCGGTTGGGTAGCCTATGGCCGCCTGATTCGGGCTGAAGTGTTGTCAGTGAGTGCGAAAGAATTTGTGGAAGCGGCCCGGGCTTTGGGACAAAAGGATTACAAGATAATGCTGCGCCATATTTTGCCCAATGTTATGCCCTCGGTCATCGTCATGGCCAGTTTAAGAGTGGCTAATATGATCATTGCCGAATCTTCTTTAACTTTCATGGGTCTAGGAGTGGAGCCCCATATTCCTACTTGGGGGAGTATGCTGGCCGACGGTCGTGCCTACCTCACCAGCGCCTGGTGGTTAGCCACCTTTCCCGGTCTGGCCATCATGTTGACGGTATTAGCTGTCAACCTAGTGGGCGCCTGGCTCCGCGATATCCTTGACCCTCGTCTGAATAACGCGATGTAGAACAACAGGAGGAGTTGAACTAAGATGAGCAAATTGTCACGAATGATTGCTTGCTTACTGATGGCCGCTTTGCTACTAGTCGGTTGCGGCGATAATCAACAGGACGCTACTTTGGTGGTGGCCCAGGGAGTAGACGCTACTATGCTGGACCCGGGTATGCATTCGGAGACCACCACCGCCAATGTGGAACGCCAAATCTTCGACCCCTTGCTGGAGAGGGGAACTGATCAAGAATATAAGCCGGCTCTAGCCACCAGCTGGGAAAGCATCAGCCCCACCACCTGGGAAATTGAACTGCGAGAGGGAGTTCAATTCCACGATGGGGAAGAATTTACGGCGGAGGACGTGCAGTACACCATCGAGCGCATCCTTGATCCCAGCAAGAATAGCCCACAGGCTTCCAATTACTCTGCTATCGCCTCGGTGGAAGTAGTCGATGATTATACGGTACTCATTCACACTAAGGAGCCCTATCCCGTATTACCGGCACGTTTAGCCAATTTGCGCATTGTGCCCAAACACTATGTGGAGCAAGTAGGCGATGAACGTTTTCAGCTGGAACCCATCGGTACCGGGCCCTATAAGTTTGTGCAATGGGATAAGGACGAGCAGGTTGTTTTAGAAGCTAATCCCAACTTCTGGCGGGGTGAGCCCGCTATCAAACGGGTAATCTTCAAGGTCATCCCCGAGGATGCTTCTCGGGTAATGGCTTTACAGGCAGGCCAGATTGATATTGCAGTGAATATTCCGCCCCACCAAGTGGAAGCGGTAAACAATAGTGGTAAAGCCGAAATGGCTGAAGTTCCTAGTAGCCGTTTTCTTTTGATTCAGTTCATGATGGACAAGGGAGGGCCTCTAGCCGATAAACGGGTGCGTTTAGCCCTCAATTTGGCAGTAGATGTGGAGAGCATCATTGACAATCTGTTAGGCGGTTATGGCACCCCTATGACGCAAAACCTTGCCAATTTGGACTTTGGTTATAACCCCAATCTAAAACCCTATGGCTATGATCCGGAACGGGCTAAAGCCCTATTGCAGGAGGCCGGCTACGGTGACGGTTTTAAACTCACCATGGCGGCCCCCACGGGCCGCTACATGATGGATAAAGAAGTGGCCGAGGCTATTCAAAACCAGCTGGAGGCCATTGGTGTGCAGGTGGAGCTGAAATTACCCGAATGGGGTGTTTATGCCGATCAAATTATGCGTCGCAAAGTAGACGCAGATCTGTGGCTCATCGGCTGGGGCAACTCCCTCTTTGATGCGGAGGGGACGCTTTATGCCTGGTTCCACACCGGCCAACGCTTCTTCTATTATCATGTGGCGGCCGAGCGGGGACAGGCGGTAGATGCGTTACTGGATAAGGCCCGTACCAATATGGATCCGCAGCAACGGGAGCAACAGTATCATCAGGCATTAGTCATGATTCATGAGGATATTCCTTGGCTGCTCCTACACCAGCAGAAAGATCTCTATGGCGTAAGCAAGCGAGTCAATTGGAGCCCCCGTTCCGACGAGGCCATCATCCTCTATGATGCAGATTGGCGTTAAGAATGTGGCTGAGGCCCATTCCTTACCTGGGAATGGTCCTCAGCCTTTT
>JAAYGE010000039.1 GCA_012727835.1 Bacillota bacterium | reverse complement strand
TAGATAGAAGTTAAATCTATGACCACAGGGGCGGTTCGCTAAATTGCTTTTGCGAACCGCCCCGTAACTATTATGGCTGACTATTTAATGCTCTCGCCTAGTTGGCGACCAATTTCCTGCAACTCTTTGCGGGCCTCCGCATCCGGCTTCCAGCGCATGGCTACCCCATCGGAGATGCGCTGCATACCCGCCTTATCCAGATACTCGTTTATCGCTTTGACCGCACCGCCGCCCCATCCATCGGAGCCGAAAGCCAGGGCCTTCTTACCTGCCACCCGTAATCCTACCAGGTCATCCAACAAGGGAGTAACTGTGGGCAAAATACCCCGGTTAATGGTAGGCGAACCGATGACCACCGCCTTAGCCCGCATAATTTCCTCGATAACGTCGTTGCGGTCCGTTACCGGCAGGTGGTAAATTTTATAGGGCACACCGGCCGCCGCTACCCCACAGGCGATAGCCTCGGCCATAACCTTAGTACTACCCCACATGGTGTCGTAGGCAATAACCACTCCGCCTTCTGCCGGAGCAGTAGCCCAGTGCTGGTAAGCCTCCAGAATGAGCCCCGGGTTCTGGCGGAACATAACCCCGTGACTAGGACAGATCATCTTGATGGGTAGACCCAATTCCTCAACTTCCTTCAGCTTCTTGGCTACTAAAGCTGAGAAGGGGGTGAGGATATTGGCATAATACTTGCTGGCCTCTTCCATCATCTCGTCGATATCCACTTCGTCGTCGAAGCGACCGGAGCTGGCATAGTGCTGGCCAAAGGCATCGTTGGGCATCAAGATAGCATCCTCCTTGATGTAAGTAAACATGCTGCAGGGCCAGTGCAACATAGGTGCTTCTAAGAAGGTCAGGGTACGCTTGCCCAAGCTCAACTCATCGAAGGACTTAACCACATGGTAGTCCCAGCCGCCATGGAACTGGGCCTCCAAGAATTCGGCGCACTTTTGCGTGCAATAGATCTGGGCATTGGGGGCCGCTGCCAAAACGTGGGGCATGGCTCCCGAGTGGTCAACTTCGCTGTGGTTGCAGATAATATAATCTATCTGGGCTGGATCTACTATTTGTCGAATGTTCTCCAATAGCTTCTCGGCAACCGGTGTATAAACGGTGTCCACCAGAGCAATTTTCTCATCCACAATCAAATAGGCGTTATAGGTGGTACCCCGATGGGTGCTCAGGGCATGACCATGGAAATAGCGGGCGTCCCAATCAACGACTCCGACCCAATAAATGTTTGGTGCAATTTCGCGTACGTTCAAGCAAAACCCCTCCTTGTGGTAAGCTAGACATGGCTGTGACAGACTGGCTAAGCACCATTGTCACTGCCCACTACTTCTTTGCTAATAGTAGTTATTCCTGCTAAGCTAAAAAAATTTCTTGAGGAAAGTGAGAGCATGGAAAGACGCCTTAGAAAAATCGACATGGCAAAAGAGCTGTTTAGTAAGTATGGTTATCTGTTTGCTTGCCCGGTATGTAACGCCCCTATGGCCATTGCTGAGCCTGCAACCTTACAATGCGATAACCGCCACAGTTTCGATCTGGCCCGTCAGGGGTACGTCAATCTGTTAACGAGTAGCGTCAAAGCGAGCAAATATGACCGGGAGCTTTTTGCAGCCCGCCTAGAGCTGAACCAACAGGGATTCTTCTCCCACCTATTGGCGACACTACAAACTCATCTAACCCACTATGCGCCCGCCGGCGCTGACAAGCCTTTAACCATCCTAGATGCGGGTTGCGGTGAAGGCTCCCACCTGGCCCGCGTGGTGGCAGCTAGCCGATCCAGCGGTCAGCCGGTCATCGGTTTGGGGTTGGATATCGCTAAGGACGGTATTCGCCTGGCAGCCCGCACCTATTCGGGCCTGCTGTGGTGTGTGGCCGACTTAGCCCGGGCACCCTTGCAAGCTAAGCAGTGGGATGTCATCCTTGATATTCTTTCCCCCGCTAACTACGCCGAATTCCGGCGCTTGCTAAGCCCGGAGGGAATAGTAATAAAAGTTTTTCCTGGCACCCAATATTTGCAAGAATTGCGCACCGCCCTCTATGCGGGTAGCAAACAGGCGACCTATCAAAACACTGATAGTCGCCGACAATTTGCCCAGCAATTCACACTGCTGGCCGAAGAACAGGTTTGCTATCAATGGGAATTGACGCCCTCCTCCTTAGAGCTGCTATTACAAATGACACCTCTAGCTTGGAGCGCCGCTGAAAGATCTCTCACCGCAGTGCGGCAAGTCGGCTTGCCAAAGATAACGGTGGACGCCACCATCATGGTAGGGAAGGCTGAGCAATAGTTTGGATGCGGGCTCCCTGCAAATCGGGTTGTAACACCAGATAATGAGAAACCACACCGGCCTGGGCAAAACCGGCTCGCATAGCTTCCCCAACGACCGCCGGGTCCTGCTCAGGCCCCACTAGAGCCAATAGTGTGGGCCCAGCCCCAGAAATTACCGTGGCTAGTGCTCCAGCCCTTTCGGCTCCTTCCCGAGCCTCGGCGGCTCCAGGGATGAGCGGCAGGCGATAGGGTTGGTGCAGGCGGTCATCGGCGGCTTGGCGCAGCAAGTCTAAATCGCCGGACCTTAGGGCGGCTAAAAGCAAGGCGACCCGCGAGGCGTTGAACACCGCATCGCCATGGGCAACTGTAGCTGGCAAAGCCTGCCGAGCCTGTTGGGTTGCCAACTCAAACTCGGGCACCGCAACTACTAGTTGTAACTCGGTGGGCCAAGGGAAGCGAGCCGTTAGGACCCGACTGTCATCCAGGGCCGATACCACTAATCCACCTAAAAGGGCCGGTGCCACATTATCGGGATGGCCTTCCAGCTCGGTGGCCAAAGCCACCAGCTCCGACTGGCCCAGGGGTTCGCCAGCTACCCAGTTGGCCAGCAGCAGACCGGCCACAATGGCCGCCGAACTACTGCCTAAACCCCGGCTCAGGGGAATAGCATTATGCATATATAGCGCCAAAGTCGGTTCCGGGTGTCCCACTCGCCGCCACAAATGGCAGGCCGCCCGCCATACTAGGTTGGTTTCATCTTCCGCTAGTATTCCCGCACCTGCTCCTTCCACCACCAATTGCCGGCTGGCCGCCGGCCGCACAACCAATGTGTTATAAAGGGTTAGGGCTAGGCCCAGGCAATCAAAGCCGGGCCCCAGGTTGGCCGTAGTAGCTGGTACTACTACCCTAAAGCCGGACATGGCCTACCTCACCCCCAAATAGCCTGCAAAATGGCCTCTTTATCGGCGGCCGTATGCAGTGGTGCCGCCGCCCCAGC
>JAAYGE010000038.1 GCA_012727835.1 Bacillota bacterium | reverse complement strand
TCCAACGCTCCTTTACTAAAATCAACAGCCAGCCTGACGGCTGGCTGCTTTGTGGACAAGGTTAACTATCACAAAAGCTGACGATTGATTCCGTTAGCCAAGCTATATTCTGGGGATCAAGATGGATGTCTCGCGCAGAATGGACGTTGGGAATGTAGAAACCTTTGCCTATCAGGGCCGGATTGCCAAAAATGCCGGCAGTTGCTCCTTCCCGGCGGAAGCTCATATGGTCCGACGGCATCTTATTGAAGGCTACTTCTAGTCGGCTAGCACGCAAATGGGCCCACAACTGGCGGGCTTTGGACGCCTTTCCTGCGGGGCAGACCACAGGAACTTGCCCCCAGCCAACACAATCAAAGTTGATGATCATCATGTCGTGCAGATCGACACCCTGCTTGCATAAATACTGGCGCAAATGGCGGGAGCCAACCAAGCCCACTTCCTCCAGATCGACGAGAGCCAACCGTACTCGTCGCCTAAGGTTAGGATAATCGTTTAGTGCGCGGGCAATGTTGAGCAAAGCAATTACGCCGCTGGTGTTATCGTTCAGACAATGCTTGTTAGGAATAAACAAAGGCAAAAACACTATTACGGGTAGTAACAGCTGCAGGGCAAGTAGTACTGGCAGCGGCAAGTAGGGTGCCAGAGCCTTATGGAATAGTTCTCCTAATCCCACTAAGACCAAGCCGATTATAACTCCGGTGCTCATCTGGGCCCACAGGCCATGCCCACTACCCGGCTGAGTAAACCTCCCAGTAGGTCGCGCCCAATGGTATCATAGTGGGCCAGCAGCAGCACATCCGCATCGGGATTTTTAGTAACTACATTGTGCGACTTTAGCAGTTGCCCACCGGTGACAACTTCTGCTTCCCAACCATGGTGGGCCAACTCCTGCAGAAGAAAAGCTCGAAAAGCCTGCTTCTGCTTAGACGTTTAGCGCGCTGGAAAATTGGTACTGATGTGGGCCGCCAGCGAACTAATATATTCTACTCCCAATTCTCTCCCTCCCCCCGCCTTGCTTTCATATAAACTACTACTCTCCGCTAGGAGCAGCTCCGAACTGCAGGTACCAAACAACGCTTGTTCTTGCTTGTAACCGAATTACCGTAGAGCATACATTGAAAACCACTCTCAACGGTACGCCCTGACTTTATAACAGTAGTATTCGCCCCAGGTAAGACCTTCTCCTAGGAAAGCTACTGAATTTCCCAGCCCGGTTGCATGGTCTCTGTAATGATAATGAAAGCTTTACCTTTACAGCCAACATATGCTAATATGTATAAACATTCAGGGCCCTCATAGGCTGGCCAGCAGGAGGTGTATAGACTATGTTCCAGAATAACGTTTGGCTTGCATTCTTGCTCACCCTTTTTGCCGGGTTATCCACTGGCATTGGTGGAGTCATAGCTTTAGCCAGTAAGAAGACCAATACCCGCTTTCTGGCAAGCGCCTTGGGCTTTTCCGCGGGGGTAATGATCTATGTATCCTTCGTTGAGATTCTGGTGAAAGGTAGGGAGGCGCTAATCGCCGCTAAGGGGCTGGTGGCCGGTTCTTGGATGGCTGCTGCCGCCTTTTTTGCCGGCATGATTGTAATCGGTATCATTGACCATTCCGTTCCGGAAGAGACAAATCCCCACCACAACATGGCTTGCCCCGATGACATTGAATGTGAAGAACCGCCTGAGAACGACCACCGCAATTTGGCCCGCATGGGACTGATGGCTGCTTTAGCCATTGCAATTCATAATTTTCCCGAAGGCTTAGCCACCTTTGCCTCGGCCTTGAAGGATCCCAAACTAGGTATAGCTATTGCGGTGGCTGTAGCTATCCACAACATACCGGAGGGTATCGCTGTGGCCGTGCCACTCTTTTATGCCACCAATGATAAGCGTAAGGCCCTAGGTTATGCTCTGCTATCTGGAATCTCGGAGCCGCTGGGGGCTCTCGCTGGCTATCTATTGTTAGCTCCCTTCTTTAACGACACGGTACTAGGTCTCCTCTTTGCCTTCGTGGCAGGCATTATGGTTTTCATTTCTTTGGATGAACTTCTACCGGCGGCTAAGGAATATGACGAGGAGCATGCTGCTATTTTTGGCCTTGTGGCGGGTATGGCTGTAATGGCAATCAGTCTTTTAATATTTATAGAATAGACCAAGGGATATCAGGGTTGTCAGCAAATAGTTTGCGGCAACCCTGTTTAGTTTGACTCCTCCGTTTTGACATAAGCCACGGTTTTTATTAATATAAAATTATCTGTCATTGATAAAGACAATCACTACTATTATACTGTATTTAACAATAGCTAACAAAATATAAAAGGAGGAGTTAGGATGACAGTATTTGTTGGTAAACCCGCCCCTAATTTTACTGCTAAAGCCTTCCACAACGGTGCTTTTAAAACGGTAAAATTAGAGGACTACCGGGGCAAATGGGTAGTGCTCTGTTTCTACCCCGGTGACTTCACCTACGTCTGACCGACCGAGCTGACATCGATAGCGGTTCGCTATCCCGAGTTGCAAGCACTAGACGTGGAAGTGCTAAGTGTAAGCGTCGATAGTATACACTCCCACAAGGTATGGCAAGAGACGGAACTGTCCAAGATGGTAGAAGGCGGGGTACCCTACCCCATGCTCTCTGATCAGGGCGGTAAGATAGGAAGACTTTATGGTGTTTATGATGAAGAAGCAGGCGTAAACGTCCGCGGCCGATTCCTAATTGATCCCGATGGCATCATCCAAGCTATGGAGGTCCTGACTCCACCAGTCGGACGTAACGATGCGGAACTATTTAGGCAAATAAAAGCTTACCAGCATCAACGGGCTACTAAGGAAGTTATTCCTGCCGGCTGGCAGCCCGGTGATCCAACACTCACTCCTACCGATAAATTGGCTGGGCGCGTCTGGGAAATTTGGAAGCCCAGGCAAGAATAAATAGACTATAATAGGGGATGTCGCCAATGGCGGCATCCCCTATATGCATGAACAATAAAAGGCTCAACTGCCGCCTATTTGCAACAGAAGCGCCTTAAGACCCATAAGTATTTACGCCATAATGGCCAGCCAAACGCGGCCGAGTCCGACAACTACTAGGGAAAGGGCACATAAAACAAGACCAACGTGCTTCATGATTTATTCATCCCCTTGCATGTAAAGGCTTACTCATACTTTATGCTCCTGCCTTATCTATTTCAACCATTTTAACCATTTCGTAACCAAAATTAACAATTCCTTAATCCTAATGCTAATGAGTCCTATTATCAAACTATGATCGGGAGGAGTGTTCCTAATGACCGGTAACGTTACTAAAATGGAAATCAATTTGGGCCATTTGCTACATAACTATCAACAATTGGTTCAGTATGTGGCACCGGCTGAAGTAGTGCCCGTAATCAAGAGCGAGGCCTACGGACATGGAGCTGTTCCTGTAGCTAAGGAGCTGCAAGCGGCGGGGTGCAAACACATGGCCATCGCCTTGGTAGACGATGGTATTCAATTGCGACAAGCGGGCATCAGGGGGGAGATCATGGTCTTAGGGGTTACGCTCCCGGAGCAGTTTACCACCTTGGCCGCATATGAACTCACACCGTCGCTAGGCACTTTGGATAGCCTGCGGGCCTGGGCCACCCTAGCTCGTAGCCTAGGGCGACAGCTCCCTTTTCATTTGAAGGTTGATATCGGTTTGGGCCGCTTGGGTTTCCTCCCGGAACAGGCAGAAGAAGTTTTAGCCACCCTACGGGAATTACCGGCAATACGGCTGCGAGGAATAAGTTCCCACTTGAGTGATCCGGAAGCTAGCGAGGAACATAATAGGTGCGAGTTTGAGCGTTTTCAACGATTTTGCCAAACCCTAGTAGCCGAGTTTCCCCAAGCATCCCGTCACATAGCCGCCTCCGAGGCACTCCTCCGCTATCCCCAGATGTTCTTAGATTTGGTACGGGTCGGCGGGCTATTATACGGTTTCGATTACGATTATCCCACCACCCTTGATCTGAAACCGGTGCTTAGCTATACCAGCAAGGTGGGGCAGGTCAAATGGCTGCCGTCGGGCTGGGGCCTAGGCTATGGTGTAGAACGGCAACTGAAGCAGGCAACCCGGGTGGCATTGCTGCCTCTAGGCTGGAGTGATGGGCTGAGTAAAACCCATATCGGCCGGGGCCGGGCTCTAATCCGGGGCCAATTTGCCACTCTCATCGGTATTTGCACCGACTTTAGCATGTTCGATGTTACCCATATCAAAGATGTAGCAGTTGGTGACGAGGTGGTGCTGGTGGGCAAACAGGCCGACAAACAACAGACGATTATGCAATTGGCCCATGCGGGGGGCATGAGCGCCTCCGAACTATTAGGTAGCACCGCCCTACGGGTAGCTCGAATCTATACCAAGAATGGAGAAGCCCAAAGAAAACTTTCCATTCTCTCTTAGCACCTGGCTAGAATGCGGGGCTGTTCGCAAAATCGCTTTTGCGAACAGCCCCGTAGTGCTTGTAACTGTGGTTAGGTACGAATAGCTCCCGATGAAGAGAACCGAGAGGTGGGCGTAAGCACAGTTGGCGCTGCTAATCAGTGCTCTAGCAACACCCCTCGGCTCAGGTTGTTTTTGGAACGTAGGCCTGCAGCAAAGACCCAGGTGAGTAAGAGCCTATTATCTCTAGAGCCAACCCCGGGCGGTGGCGCCGCTAATGATGAGACAACCTAGCAGCTGCTTATAGGCTTCCAGATAGCAGTCATCGCGAACGGCAATCACCTTAGGACCGCGACGTTCCACACTGGGAAATAGGGTGCACATGTGGGCCATACTGGTGAGTTTGGTGGTGATTTCAAACTCAATGGGCCCTTCAATGCGATGAGGCTTAATTTCCTGAAGACGCTCTAGAGAACGTTTAGCAGCAGCCTTAATCAGCTCGTAGCTACGTTTAGGAGTCATCAGTTTGGCCGCGTAGCGATCTATCGCTTCTTTAACCGCCACCGTTTCTACCTCATCACCCAACAGTTGTTTTGCCTCCCGGCAAACCACGTCATCCCCCACCACCAAAGCGACGGGAACACCAAAAGCACCAGCAATCCCCGCGTTGATTCCTGTCTCGCCTACTACTACTCCATTACGCTTAATTTCTGTAATAACACTGCCGTAGATGGTATGGTTCATAACCGCATCTTCATTGCCTTCGTGGGCATGATAGCCGATAAAGAACACCGCGTCGAAGGTCTCGTCGATACCTTCCATCTGTAGCAATTGTTTGTTGCTGCCACTGATTAGAGACGCCCGCTCGTCCAGTTCCTCAATCAAAATGTTAGTCATACTGCCATGGGCATCGTTGACCAAAACTTCTGTAGCCCCCGCCTCAAAGGCCCCGGCAATGGCCGCATTTACATCTTGGGTCAGTAACTTGCACATGCGGGTATAGCCGGCATCGCTCATGTGTTTAGCTTGTCGCATATCCCCATAACAGTGTAACGCCCATCCCAATACGCCAGCCTGATCAGTTCATACCGCCCCGGCTCCGGGCTGGCCTTTACCACCCGCAGCATGTACTCAATGGCCTCCACTCGGCGCCGTATCTCTAGGAGTTGGGCCGATGTCATCATC
>JAAYGE010000037.1 GCA_012727835.1 Bacillota bacterium | reverse complement strand
ATGCATGTCAATTCCTGCTCTGTTGCGTCGGCTGACGTAGTAATGGAGCCAGTTGGAAAAAAGCAGGTGTCCATGACTACGCCAGCTGACCAAGGGTGGCTGCGTCGGATCGTCATCAGGAAAATAGTTTGCTGGAGGAGAGATGTCTAACCCGCGCGCCAAATCGCGGGTGTATTCCTTCGCTAATGTGTCGGCGTCGTACTCCGAATGGCCCGTAGCATAGACCTCACGTCCGTCGCGGGAGACAATCAGCCCCACCCCCGCTTCCTCTGAGCTGGCCACTACCTGCAGCGCCTCTATTTGCTCAATATCCGACTGCAGCACGGTAGTATGCCGCGAGTGCGGTATGTGGAAGTAGTCATCAAAACCGCGCAGCAGCCGGCAGTTGGGCACCACCGCCCGGTGCGGAAAGACTCCAAAGCACTTCTTGGGCAGCTGGTGCTTAGCGATACCGTAATGCCAGTACAGGGCGGCTTGTGCACCCCAGCAGATGTGAAAAGTGGGCAAGTTGCGCCACCGACTCCATTCCAGGATGGCGGTCAGTTCCTGCCAATAGGTAACTTCTTCAAAGGGTAAATGTTCCACATGCGCCCCAGTGATCACCAATCCATGGAATGGGTCTGTCACGATGCTGGAGAAGGGCCGATAAAAGCGTTGCAGGTGCTCGGTGGATGTGTTACGGCTCTGGTGGGTATCCAGCCGCACCAGCACCACTTCAACGGATAGCGGAGTGTTCCCCAGCACCCGTAACAGCTGCGTCTCCGTTGTTTCCTTGGTGGGCATCAGGTTGAGGACCGCTATCTTAAGCGGTCGTATACCCAGCCGATTTGCCCGGGACTTGGTCATGGTGACCATATTCTCTGCTGCCAAGGTGCGGGCTGCCGGCAGATCACCCGGTATGATCACGGGCATAGGATGCTCCTCCTAATTACTGACTGCCGCCAACGCCTGTTCCAGGTCGGCAATTAGATCATCCACATGCTCCAGGCCGACGGAAAGGCGAATTAGATCGGGAGTTACGCCCGACTTAAGCTGATCCTCCGGACTGAGCTGTGAGTGAGTGGTGCTGGCCGGATGGATGACCAGCGATTTGACATCGGCCACGTTGGCTACTAAAGACCACACCTTCAGGCTGTTGATAAACTTAGCGCCGGCCTCCCGCCCACCCTTTACGCCAAAGGTGAAGATAGAGCCCGCACCCCGTGGGAAGTCGCGCTTAGCCAGTTCATGATACGGATTACCCTCCAAATCGGGATGATTCACCCAGGCTACGGCTGGATGCTCTGTCAAATAACGGGCAATCCGGTGGGCATTCTGCACATGCCGCTCCACCCGTATTGACAATGTTTCCAGTCCCTGCAGTAGCAGGAAGGCATTAAAGGGACTGAGACAAGCACCGGTGTCGCGCAGTAATTGAGCCCGCGCCTTAGAAGCAAAGGCAGCCGGCCCCACATCGGTAGCGTAACGCAAGCCATGGTAGCTGGGATCGGGCTCCGTCATTCCCTTAAAGCGACCCGAACCGGCCCAATCGAACTTACCCCCATCCACCAACAAACCGCCGATGCAATTGCCGTGACCTCCTATGAATTTGGTAGCAGAATGGACCACAATGTCTGCCCCATGCTCGATGGGTCGATACAGATAGGGGGTAGCGAAAGTATTGTCGATGATCACGGGTAGACCGTGGGCGTGAGCCAGTTCAGTCAGTGCCGGCAGATCCAACAGGTTTATGCCCGGGTTGCCGATAGATTCGGCGAAGATGGCTCGGGTACGCGGGGTGATGGCCGCCTCGAATTCCTCCAGTTTGTCGGGATTGACAAAGCGGGTGGTGATGCCATATCTGGGTAGCGTCTGCCGGAAAAGGTTGTAGGTGCCTCCGTAGAGGGTGCTGGCGGCAATGATTTCATCGCCGCTTTCAGCCAGATTCAAGATGGCATAGGCGACGGCCGCCGAACCGGAAGCCAGCGCTAAGGCGGCTACCCCGCCTTCTAAGGCAGCGATGCGCTTTTCCAGCACCTCTACCGTCGGATTGCTGATGCGGTTGTAGATGTTGCCCGACTCTTGCAGGGCGAATAGGTTGGCGGCGTGCTCCACGTTACGGAATACGTAGGCCGCCGTCTGGTAGATGGGCACGGCCTGGGCACCGGTGGTTGGGTCCGGTTGCTGGCCAGCGTGCAATTGCAGTGTCTCGAAATTTAGGTTTTGGTTACTCATGATGATCAACACCCTTTCCAAGCTGATACAATCAAAAAACCAGGACCTCTTCTCCTGGAAAGAGGTCCTGGTATGCATGCAAACGGGTTCCTCTCTCATCTTTCAGCACCGAATGTAGATGTGCTGCAGGAATTGGCACCGGGCGCGAACGCTGGTTGCCGGGCTTCATAGGGCCTGTCCCTCCGCCTCTCTGGATAAGAGCGTCTCGGCTATTTGATTAGTGGACAGAATATCACGCACAACAGGGGGAAGTCAATAGTGAAAAAATGGGACAGCTCCAACTGCCCACTTCACCCTAGAAGCTGAGCAAATAGAACCGTCCCCCGTAATCCAATCTACTATCAGGAGCAATAGAGCTTCTTCAGCGTTTCAATCACTGCCTCTACCCGTTTGTCGCTGATAAAGTAGGTAACCCACTGGCCACTTCTAGTAGAATCCACAATCCGGTGGGCTTTTAAAATGGCCAAGTGTTGGGATAGCGCCGGCTGGCTGATGGTGCCTATTTTCTCACAGAGCTGACTTACCGCCAGCGGCCCCTCCATGAGGGTACACAAAATGAGCAGCCGGTTTTCATTGGCCAGTACTCTTAGCAGCTCAGCTAGCTGCTTCGCTTGTTCTTCTAACCGCATGTACAGCATCCTTTCCGTGTTTTAGCTTACAGATAGCCTGCGTCATGGTGCCCATAGGGCAGTAAACACACCAGGAGCGGGGTTTATACAAAACCATGGTGATAAGAGCTAACAAAGTCGACGTCAGCATCACGCTATAAAAGCCAAAGGCAAATTGCGCCACCCAGGGGGCAACAAGCGAGGTATTGGCCCAGTGCCAAGGTACCTTGAAAGTCCAGAACAGGGTAACAACTTCCCGCAAGTTCTTGACTCCGGCAAATACCAGATAGGTTGAAAATAACATGTTGAGAAACATGGTTAAAAAGAAAAGGAGAAATCCGTAGCGGAACCACGGAGAGCGCAGCCAGGCGGGGATATCTTTATTGCGCGACAGCCCCAGCTTGCCTCCCAGCAGCTGCAAAAGTTGCCCCCGGCCGCAGTAGTTGTTGCAATAACCCTTAGTGCCCTGGATGGCGGCAATCAGCAGAGGCACAACAAAACAGATCAAACCTAACCAGGCAAAGAGTATGTTAACAAAACCTAATGCCAGGTATAACGCTGATGCAATCCATAGGTAATCATGCCACCGTTTAGTTTGCATTACAACCCCACCTCCGCTATAGCCTCTCGCGATCTGATGGCGATGACCGACGCTGGGCAAGCTAAGCTACACTTGCCACAGCCCACGCACTTGCTCGCATCTACCTGAGCGATTAACCCCTTAAAAATATTGATAGCACCTAAGGGGCAGGCCCTAACACAGGTGCCACAGGCCACACACTCGGGTCCAACCACAGCCAGTCTCTTGCTCTTCTTCGCCATAATCCACCTCTATTTGTATATCATGATATAAGCATATTCTAATATATGCGGTGGACAAGGGAGTTGTCAAGCAGAAAAATAGGGGTGGCCTCTCGCTGCCACCCCTTATCGTCCCCACTCAAGGAGTCAAGAAATCGCTGAGGGCCGGGTTGTGGGTCAAGAGCCAAATCTGCCGCGATTCGGCTACTTTAAGCAGAGCCTGGCGGATGCGCTCTAGGCGCTCACTGTCGCAGTTGACGAAGGGATCGTCCAGAATGAGCGGTAGACGCACATCTTCGGCTAAAAGATCGGCGATAGCCAACCGCAAACTCAGATACAGTTGGTCGCGGGCACCTTGACTGAGCTGAGCCAGATGAATCGGCTGGCCTTCATCACCCCGCAGGCTGACGGCGAAATCCGTATCCAACTCCACTCGCCGCTGGAGCTGACCGGTTATTTGCTGGAAATAATCGCTGGCTTGCTGGGCCAGGCGCTCCCGGTGGTTAGCACTATATTCAATGCGGGCCGCTTCCAGCTCCCGATAGGCCAGACCGAGAGCCTCTACCTCTAAGCAAAGCAGTTCTTCTTGCCGTTTGAGCTCCTGCAACTCTTCATAGGCGATGGCCAGGTTAAGAGGTGTTTGACCCTCCAGCTGGGCCCGACGGCGAAGCAGGTTTTCCTCCTCTTGCTGCAGGTTGGCCAGTTCGCTTTTTAGAATGTTGACTTCGGCTTTGAGCTGGTCGTATTGCTCTTGCGGGCGCACCACCGGAACGCCCCTACCAATACCCTGTAACCCGGATACAGCATCTGGGCTAGGCGCTATTTCTTGGGACAGCGGGCGCGCCATGGGACCACCCCTACGCATAGCCTGCAGTTCTGAGGCCACACGGGGGTTGAGCGTTGCCCCTTGGAACACCAACCCGCCCCCCCCATCGGTATCCTTTGCCTGTACCATATCCGTATGGGTGTGAATGGCCGGAGATGGCAACCCGGGGTATTCATCCACCAGGGTTTGCCAGGCCAGATAGACCGAGGCCACGCGGTTTTGTAAATCGAGGGCGCGGCGTTCCAGAGCGGCTAAGTCAGCCACATGTTGGGCCGAGTAAAGGGCGGCCTGGGCCCGGCCCAACTCCTGTAGCTTCCTCTTCAGCTTCGCATATTCCTGGTACTGCTGCCACAGTTGCTCCCAGTCCACCGGGAAAGGGCCACCTAGGTCCCTAACCTGGTGGGCGGCGGCCGCCAGCTGCCGTTGCAGCTCCTCCATATACGCCTGATGCTCGCCCACCCGCTTTTCAATGCTGTTTCGGCTACTGATCTCCAGCCGGGTGAAATCGGTCATCATACGGCGCCAACTGGCTAGTTCGGCTTCCGCCTGGGTGAGCCGAGCCTGGGCTTGGGCTAAGGCTATGGGGGTGGGGCGGTCTGCTTGGGCCGCCAGCAGGTTTTCTAAAAGGGTTTGGACCGCCTTAAGGTCGGTACAACGATCCAATGCCAAGTTAATGGGGCCTGGTCCAGAGCCCGACTTACCCCTGGTCCTCCCAACCAGGGGCCACAACCAGCCCAGCAAACAACAGACCAAAGCTACAAGT
>JAAYGE010000036.1 GCA_012727835.1 Bacillota bacterium | reverse complement strand
AATGCCGCCCAGACTAATCTGGTCGTGACCATGAATGCCCGCAGCCTGCTCAATTTCTTTACCTTGCGTTGTTGTACGCGGGCCCAATGGGAGATTAGAGAGCTGGCTTGGCGTATGTTGGATTTGGTGCAGGCGGTGGCCCCCTCCCTGTTTGCCGATGCGGGCCCCAATTGCTGGCGTGATATCGGTTGCCAAGAGGGCGCTATGACCTGCGGAGAGCCACCAAGTCGAATCAGATAGATAGGAGGAGTTAGCAGTGGAGCAGCTAGAAGGGCGTAATCCGGTTTTAGAGGCTTTGCAAGCCGGACTGAGTATACAGCGGGTAATGGTAGCCAAGGGGACGCAGGGGGCAGCCATTAATCGCATTGTGGAGCTGTGCAAAAGGCAAAATGTGACGTTGCAGTGGGTGGAGCGCTCTCAGCTCGATCGTCAAAGCCAAACCGGCCGCCACCAGGGCGTTATCGCCCAATTGGCTGCTTTCAGTTATGCTGGCCTGGATACGGTATTAAAGCGGGCGGCAGACGCCCAGGAAGATTTATTGGTGGTAGTGCTAGACGGAATTGAAGATCCGCAAAATTTGGGCTCTGTTATACGTTCGGCCGAAGCCGCCGGCGCCCATGGGATTATTATTCCGCGCCATCGGGCCGCCGGCCTAACGGCCGCTGTCGCCCGAGCTTCTGCCGGTGCGGTGGCCCATTTGCCAGTGGTGCAGGTTACCAACCTGGTGCGCTGCGTAAAAACTTTGCAGGAGGAAGGAGCTTGGGTGGTAGGAGCCGATGCGGGTGCCCCGCAAACCCTTTACCAGGCCAATCTTACCGGACCCTTGGTCGTTGTGCTAGGCAGTGAAGGTAAGGGCATCAGTCGCTTGTTACGGGAGCGCTGTGACTTTTTAGTGAGTATACCCATGCTGGGCAAGGTGGGCTCATTAAATGTAAGTGTTTCGGCAGGAATAATGCTTTATGAAATAATTAGACAAAGACTAGCCGAGTAACGTCGACTTATGTCGCTTGACCGATAAAATTGACTTAAACTATAATGAGGATGTAGGTCTTGACTGGAAGCGTTATGGAGGCGATAAATGTGTATAGCAATGCCCAGCATGATTACTTTCCCGATATAGAGAAGATGAGTGAAGAAGATATTGTGGAAAGCGCTAAGCAGGGCAGCACCTACGCTCTCGAGTATCTCATCAACAAGTACAAGCCTTTTGTTCGAGCTAAAGCTAAGTCCTACTTCCTCATTGGAGCCGATCGCGATGATATAATCCAAGAAGGTATGATTGGTTTATATAAGGCAATTCGTGACTTCAGGGTGGACAAGCTGACATCTTTTCGGGCATTTGCTGAACTATGTATCACACGCCAGATTATCACAGCTATTAAGACAGCCACACGTCAAAAACATATTCCTCTCAATTCCTATGTGTCGCTAAATAAGCCGATTTATGACGAAGAATCGGATCGCACATTGCTGGATGTGCTTTCGGGAAATAAGGTCACCGACCCGGAAGAGCTGATGATTAATCAGGAAGAGTTTCGCAACATAGAGTTGCATATGGGCGAACTGCTGAGCGATTTGGAATGGCGAGTGCTGATGGCCTACTTAGAAGGTAAGTCGTATCAGGAAATCGCCGGCGATCTAGATCGACATGTTAAATCGGTAGATAACGCCTTGCAGCGGGTTAAGCGTAAAGTAGAACGATACCTGGAAGAACGGAATAATAATTGAGTCAATGCCATTAATACCCTGTCGGCTTGTCTTGACTATGGTAGCCCGGCAGGGTATAATTAATAGTGCGTCATGGAGAGGTACCCAAGTGGCTAAAGGGGGCAGACTGTAAATCTGCTGGCAGTGCCTTCACTGGTTCGAATCCAGTCCTCTCCACCAGGTTCAAATTCGACAAATCTTAATATCAACAACGTGCGGGTGTAGCTCAATGGTAGAGCACTAGCCTTCCAAGCTAGCAGCGTGGGTTCGATTCCCATCACCCGCTCCAATTTTTACGATGCGGGGTAGAGCAGCCAGGTAGCTCGTCGGGCTCATAACCCGGAGGTCGCAGGTTCAAATCCTGCCCCCGCTACCAAACAACCAACATGCTGACGTAGCTCAGTAGGCAGAGCACATCCTTGGTAAGGATGAGGTCACCGGTTCGATCCCGGGCGTCAGCTCCATTTAGAAATTTAGACTCTAACTGCGGTTAGAGTCTTATTTTTTTGCTGTGGTTGTATTTTTCTATTATTCATTTGACTTGAAAAGCGGCTGTTGGTAATATTAAGGATAGCAGGCAGGAAAATGTCTGTGAGGAGGAGGGTTAAGCTAAGATGGCTAAGCAAAAATTTGAACGCACAAAGCCCCACGTAAACGTGGGTACTATCGGTCATATT
>JAAYGE010000035.1 GCA_012727835.1 Bacillota bacterium | reverse complement strand
GTACTTGCATGTTGCTAGAGTAGCATAACCAAACAATGGGAATACCCATAGGGGGAAAGACCATCCCCCTATTTGTTGTGTCCAAAACCAGCTCTGGTACTAAGAAACTGCCGAATAACAGGCAGTTTTTGCCTACCAGAACAGAAAACAGGGCGCGTTGCGCCACGTTTACAAGAAACGTTTTGCGACACGCCCTTTTCTTGTCCCTATTTAGAGTGATTTACTTCTCCTGCTTTCGAAGCCGGTTTAACCAGCTTCAACAAAGAGTTCCACGAGAAGAGGGGCGCAGCATGTGGATGAAAGAGTCCCGTATAGTAGCAAAGGCAGTAGAGAACTAAACCACCGCCCAGCGTTAACCAGGCGCTTTGCAGCGCATGGCCGCTAAACAGATCTAAATAGGGAGGCAAAGGAGCACCCAGTGTAGTCAATTCACTAGCCAGGGCGTCAAGCACCGGCTGGGGGAATAGACCTAGCAACAATGCGACTATAGAAAGCAGGCCAATGCCTAAGACCTCCACCTTAGCCGCTGGCTGGTGGGCCTCATCTTCACCCTTGCGGTCGGCGAAAAACAGGAACCAACTGAACTTGGTAAAAGAGCAAACAGTACCGAAGGCCACCACAATATATACCAAGTCGCTGATGCGATAGAGAATAGGCGGTAGTTTAGAACTGGCCAAAGCGCTATGCAATACGGTTTTACTGATATAGCCGTTAAAGCCGGGTATGCCCGCTATTCCTAAAGCCGGTAGTAGGACTAGGGGAGTAGCTAGGCCAAACACCTGGTGCAGCCAACCTAAACGGTAAATATCGGTGGTATTCGCCGCCAGCATAGCCGAACCGCAAATAAGGAAGAGGGCCGATTTAAAGACCGCATGGTTAATCATGTGGAAAACGGCACCCCCCAGGCCTAAGGCATTGTGCTCAAAAGCCCACAGCGCGATACCCAGCAAAATATAGCCCATCTGGCTCACACTATGGTAGGCCAGCATCCGTTTGGCATCATGCTGTAAGAGAGCCATGACTACGCCTAGCCCCATGGTGATGAGCGCTATTACCAGCAAAATTAGTCCAAAGGTTGCCGGGGCGGCCGTCAGCGATGCCACCTGCAGTATGCCGTAGGCCCCCGTCTTGATCAAAATCCCCGACAGTAAAGCGCTTGCCGGGGAAGGTGCTACCGGGTGGGCCTTAGGGAGCCAAAAATGTAGGGGGAAAGCCCCCGCCTTGATGGCAAATCCAATGCTTAGTAGTAGAGATATTCCCAGTGGTATGCCGTTTAGCTGGGCGTAATCTAAGGAGTTCACCTGCCAGGCCAGAATTGCCAAGCCACCTATCAATATCACGCCACTCAGATGGCCTAAGCGCTGATATAAACGGGCCGCCTGTTGGGTCTCCAGATGGGAGTGGTGGCCCACTAGGCCTTGGGAGGCCAAGGATACCAGTTCAAATCCTAATAAGAAGGCCAAAAAATCACGGGCTAGGAAACAAGATATGGCACCCGCCACAGAAAAACTCAACAAACGGATGAAGCGAGAACTATTATGTTCATAACGCAGATAATGCCTAGAAAAGATGCTGATGGCGAGCCAAACCAAAATGGTGACGCTGGCTAACAATAAGCCAACAGGTTGGGAACCGTAACTTAACGGTAGGAGGGGGAGAGAGATTACCGTTGGCTGCCCCTCTAACCACAAACCAGCAATGGCTAACAGGGAACTGACGCTACCCGCAATGCTAAACCAGCGGGAACGGCTGGACGCATCAAGGACTCCAAAGGCCACCGGAGCCAGCAAAACGTAGACCAACAGCAAACTTGCCATACAACAAGCCTCCTAACTAACCTACGAGAGCAACCGTCCGAATAACCCGGAGCCAGAGTAGCTCTGTTGTCGCCCCCATTGTATGCCATTACTGTGGTACTAACAAGCTAACAGCGGTTAAGCATTTGTTACTAACGATATATAAATATATAAATATAGCCATAGGAATGCTCGCCCAATAAAAGAGGATTTTTGTGAGGCAAGGTTGAATACAAATAAATGTCGCACTAAGGCTATTTAGTGCGGGGATTGAAACGCCGCACCCCCTGCGCGTGCGTGAATTGAATCAGATGTTTGGACGAACCGAGGGACGACGAAATGTCGTCCCTCGAGCTTTTATCGCTTGGTGCTGTGTAGTTATCTATTTAACTAACACCGAATGGCAGGATATTAACTTTGGGGGAAGAAATCTATGGTAACAGTAATATCCGCGGGAGGGGAAGGTAATGAATAAGCAGCGTCTTTTTGAACTCATTGATGCTAAGGCCAGCGAATATGCGGCTTTAAGTGATGCCATTTGGGAGCATGCGGAAACGCGTTTTGAAGAGAAACAATCGGCAGCGGTGCTGGTGGAAGCACTTAAGGCAGCTGGTTTTACGGTGGAAGAGGAGGTTGGTGGAGTCCCCTATGCCTTTGTGGGCACCGCCGGGCAAGGTGAGCCGGTAATTGGTTTCTTAGGGGAATACGATGCCCTTTCCGGCCTCAGTCAAGTGGCCGGTGTAGCCGAACGTAAACCACTGGTCCCCGGTGCACCGGGCCATGGTTGTGGGCACCATTTGCTAGGCGTAGGTTCCTTGGCTGCGGCAGCGGCTCTGGCCCAGTACTTAGCAGAAAACAACCTGCCGGGTACGGTGAAATACTTTGGCTGCCCTGGCGAAGAGGGCGGTTCGGGCAAGGCTTTTATGGCTAGGGAAGGCGTATTCGCCGATCTGGATGCGGCCATCACCTGGCACTCGGGTACTATGAATCGGGTGGCATCCGGCTCCTCTTTAGCCAACATACAAGTCTATTACCGTTTCACCGGTCGTTCCTCCCATGCGGCCGCTTCACCCCACTTGGGGCGCAGCGCGCTGGATGCGGTGGAACTGATGAATGTGGGTGTCAACTATTTACGGGAACATGTTATTCCGGAAGCTCGTATCCACTACGCGGTTATTGATACCGGTGGTAAGAGCCCCAACGTGGTGCAGCCACGGGCCGAGGTGCTCTATTTAATCCGGGCGCCCAAGAATAGCATTGTTAAAGAGATCTATGAGTGGGTTAACGATATTGCTCGGGGCGCCGCTTTAATGACCCAAACCCAGGTGGAGATCGAGGTAGATAAGGCTTGTTCCAACCTTATTCCTAATGAAGTTTTAGAGAAACTGATGCACGCCAATCTGGAAGCCGTTCCACCGCTGACCTATACGCCAGAAGAGGAAGCCTTCGCCCAGGCTATTCGTAGCACTTTGGGTGAGGCCGAACTGAGCAAGGAACGGGAGGCGCTCATTTATAGGTATGGCGGTCGGGAAGTGCGGCAGCTGGCCCAAGCCTTAGAAGGGAAAGCGTTGCACACCGATGTATTGCCGCACATTAGCTATGATCAACCGATGATGGGCTCCACCGATGTGTCCGACGTATCGTGGATCGTGCCTACCGTTCAGTGCTATACCAGCTGCTATGCTCTGGGCACACCCGGTCACTCATGGCAGATGGTAGCCCAAGGTAAATCCAGTTGGGCCCATAAGGGTATGCTGCTGGCGGCCACGGCCATGGCAGGCACCGGGTTAGACCTCATTCTACAACCGGAGCAGTTGGCGGCGGCTAAGGCGGAGCTAGAAGAACGTCTTGGCGGCGAATCCTACGAATGCCCCATTCCAGCGGGAGTTCAACCAAAGCCAGTAAAATAGCTGACGATTAATATAAGCAAAAGGAGGTAATAAAAGTGGCTCTCCTTTGGAAAGACGATTTGGCTACCGGTGTGGAGTTAATTGATGAGCAGCACAAGGAGCTTTTTGCACGCATTGAGCAACTACTGGCGGCTTGCAATCAGGGTAAGGGCAAGGAAGAGGTGACGAATACCCTCGATTTCTTGGCCGAATATATTGAGATACACTTTACTGCAGAGGAAGAATTACAAAGGAATTCAGGATATCCCGAATATGAAGCCCACAAGGCCATACATGACAAGTGGGTTGAGGAGATTTCTCAGTTACGGGAACAACTCGCAAAAGATGGGCCAACGGTGCGTCTGGTCCTGCAAGTTAATAGGAAGGTTGTCGATTGGTTGACCCAGCATATCCGTAAAGTAGATAAAAGATTAGCCGAATATTTGCGTAGTCAATAGCGGTGGTATATTTATTAGCAAAAAACCCCATACTACAGAAGATAGTTTTCTGTATAAATGGGGTGAAGATATGTCAGCCATGTGGTTTAAACAGGCCGCTCGTGGTAGAGGAAGTGCTGGTGCTGATAAAACTTTCCGCATAACCTTTACCGATAGGCCTAAAGGTGTACGACTAAACGCTGCTTTTACAAAACATTTAGTTGCTACCGACGTTAAGTATGTACAGATTGGTGTGGAAGAGGATCTGCTGCTCGTTAAACCTATAGCGGAAAAGAAGGACAACTTTAAGCTCATCGTTAACAAGAATAGTGGACAGGTATGTTCGACCCAGATTGGAAACTGGGCAGCCGAAAATGGTTTAATTAAGCAGAGGGCAGCCGGCGTTTGGAATTCGGAACGGCAACTTTTTGAGTTTAATTTAGGCGAATTATTGCAGTCAAACCCCTCTAAGGAGCAGCAGATACGCCGCCTAGCGACTGCCGAGGTAGGAAACGGAAACCTAAATAGCTAAACAAAAAACCGGCCGCAAGGGGCCGGTTTTTACTATTCATGTTACCAACGACTAGACCGTCGAGCCTGGAAACAATCCCGGCAGTAAACCGGGCGGTCACCACTCGGACGGAAGGGCACCTGTGTTTCCTTGCCACAATCGGCGCAAATTGCATTGTGCATTTCCCGCGGTGGGCGCGTACCGCCATTCTGTGCTTTACGAGCGGCGCGGCACTCGGGGCAGCGACTCGGCTCGTTTTGGAATCCGCGAGTAGCATAGAACTCTTGCTCACCAGCAGTAAACACAAACTCTCTGCCACAATCACGGCAAGTTAAAGTCTTGTCAGCGTACACCGTTAAACCTCCTCTCCCCTTTGTTTTTCGTCCGGTCTTAAATTGGCTGGGAAACGGAGGTTAAATCGGAAGACGATGCAAGATCTAGTTACCCTGTCTTCAGCCACAAGCAGACGATTATTATTAGTATAACATACTGGGGGCAAAACACAATCGCCCTGGATAAGATATTTTTGTCTGCATATCCCCATGGGTGAGGAACAAACTAAGCCTAGTATACTGCCCACGGGCAGACAATTAATACTAGGAGGGATGTTAATGCCGCAACACATTCACTGTACCGTCAGTAACTGTCACTACTATGGGCAAGGGAACAAGTGTTTAGCCAGCGAAATCGTCATTGTCAGCGATGATTTTGGTGCAAAACAGCCTGACCGGATGGATGCAACCCAGGCTTCTACCTTCCCGCCAACGCGGGCCAGCTCTTGCATGGAGACCTGTTGCAAAACCTTTGTTGCAGCCGACAGCAACAAGTATGATGTGGATGGAGTAACCAAGAGCCAGTCCAACTTTGGCGGTAGTAATCGCACTCGTTAGCTTCTTTGTCACCGGCCTTCAGGCCGGTTTTTCGTTTTTTGCGAGTGATGTAAGTCACATTCCCACCAGCTTTCCGCCTGTTATAATGAGGGCAAGAAGTTTAACAGGAGGAAAAGCTGATGCAAAAGCGTACGATTATACACATTGATGAAGATAAGTGCGATGGTTGTGGCCTGTGCGTACCCAACTGTGCCGAAGGGGCCATTCAAATTATTGACGGCAAAGCCCGCCTAGTGGCAGATAAGCTTTGTGATGGTATCGGTGATTGTTTAGGTCATTGCCCGCAGGGGGCTCTCACCCTAATCGAGCGGGAGGCGGACGCCTTTGACGAAGAAGCCGTGGAAGCTCATTTGGCAAGAATGCAAACAACTTTTCATGGTGGTTGCCCTGGCAGCCGGGTCCAGTCACTGAAGCCCCAAGGGCAGCCTTCCGTTAGAACTGGTGCCCACCAAGCTCCCGTTTCAGATCTGAACCAGTGGCCGGTGCAGTTGGCGCTGGTGCCTACCCAAGCGCCCTTCTTTGATGGGGCCGACCTGTTGATCTCTGCCGACTGCGTACCCT
>JAAYGE010000034.1 GCA_012727835.1 Bacillota bacterium | reverse complement strand
CTATGAAATAGTCTGGGGTGACAACCCTAATACCCCCCTATTAGAGGTGCGGAAAGGATTAGATTTAGCCTTGCAGGAAGCTAGGTGGCGACACCAGTTCTTGCTGTTGCAAGAGCGGATGGAAGAGTTCACTCGGGCCCACGCCGTTGAGTACCAATTGGGTGTGGATGAGGAGTATATCTATGTAGCTTTGCTAGATGGTACTCATATTTTGCGGGAGGCAATTCCGTTGATTCAGGTAGGGGGTGGGGCAAATTGAAGTACCAGAAGGAAATAGTAACTGGTCTAGTGGCCGGGGTACTAATCTTCGCTGCCCACATAGGTATTAACGTTATTCCCTTTATCCTATTTCTTGGTTTTATCTATTTTGTAACTAACCGCTTTGGCGTCAACAACCTACAAGGTAAGGCAGGAACCTTGATTTCTGCCGCCACCAAAGAACAATTGATTAATTTTGATGATATCGGTGGCCAGGCGGCTGCTAAACAAGAACTAATTGAAGCCCTGGATTTTATAAATCAGCACCAGGAAGCAAAACGCTTAGGTATCAGGCCTTTGAAAGGCCTGTTGTTAAGCGGCCCTCCCGGTACGGGAAAGACATTATTGGCTAAAGCTGCTGCAGCTTATACCGACTCGGTCTTTATAGCAGCCAGCGGTAGCGAGTTTGTGGAAATGTATGCGGGTGTGGGGGCCCAGCGTGTACGTCAATTGTTTGAACAGGCTAAAACGGCTGCCCGCAAGCAAAACAAGTCTAAAGCTATCATTTTTATAGACGAGATCGACGTCTTAGGGGGGCAGCGGGGTAAGCATAGCAGCCATCTAGAATATGATCAGACCCTGAATCAACTGCTGGTTGAGATGGATGGCATTGCTAATACCAGCGACATTCAGATGCTAGTGATAGGAGCTACTAACCGGCCCGATTTACTGGATGGGGCCCTGTTACGCCCGGGTCGATTCGACCGCCTGGTAAAGGTGGACTTGCCGGAAAAGGAAGCACGGCTGCAGATTCTGCAGGTGCATACTCGCAATAAACCACTAGCACCCGATATAGACTTGGCCCAAGTGGCGCAGGAGACCTATGGCTTTTCGGGGGCCCATTTGGAGAGCCTAGCCAACGAGGCGGCCATTCTGGCCATGCGTGAAGGCGCAGCCTACATTGAGCAACGCCATTTTCAGCGAAGCATAGATAAAGTCATGCTGGGTGAGCAACACGATCGGCGCCCATCGTTGGCTGAGCAACAGCGAATTAGTTTGCATGAGGCGGGCCATGCCCTAGTGGCTGAGCATGTGCGTCCCGGGTCGGTAGCAACTGTTACCATTTTGTCGCGGGGCGATACCCTGGGTTATGTACGTCAGACGGTGGATGATGAAGCTGTCTATTTGCAAACCGAGGAGCAAATCCGCCAGCAACTATGGGTCTTGTTAGCGGGGTCGGTGGCAGAGGAGCTTACGCTGGGTTGTCGCAGTACGGGAGCCCGCGGCGACTTCCAAAAGGCCATCGAGTTAGCACGCCGTTATGTGTTGGCCGGCATGTCTCCGTTGGGTATTATAGATGAATCCGTACTGGCGAAGGACGAATTCCATAGAGCCCAGCAAAAGCTTTTGCAGGAGATCGAGCAAGGGGTACGTGCCTATTTGACGGAGCATCTGGACACTCTCAAGCATGTTGCCGTCAAGTTACAGCAGGAAGAACGTCTATCCGGGGCCCAGTTGCGAGAATTGTTATGCACACCGAAGAAACATGGTGACGCTGAGGACGCATAAAAATATCTGCCCATTACGGGCAGCTTTTTTTGTCTTTGTTAAGGCTGGCAGGTAAGCGATGTAGCTATGTGGAATAATTAGTGGGGGATGGCACCCAGCTTGCACTTAACCAGGAGGCGGGACAGATGAATGCAGAAATAATAGCCGTAGGTACCGAGATATTGCTAGGGCAAATAGTGAATACTAACGCTCAATTTCTATCTCAAGAAATGGCTGCATTGGGGATAGGCGTATATTACCATTCAGTAGTAGGCGATAACCTAAAACGTTTAGTGGAAACTTTTCAACAAGCTTGGGAGCGTTCGTCGATAGTTATTTTAACCGGTGGTCTGGGACCGACTACCGATGACCTGACACGAGAAGGCGTGGCCTTGGCTCTCCAGCGTCCCCTTAGTTTTCGTGAAGACGTATGGCAGGAGATTTGTGCCAATATGCAGCGGGCCAATCGCCCTATTCCTGAAAACAATCGGCGCCAGGCTATGGTGCCCGAGGGCGCCATTGTCTTGCCGCCCCCGCGGGGCACCGCTCCCGGGTTGATTATTCCAGAAGGTGAACGCTTGGCTGTTCTATTGCCAGGGCCGCCGCGGGAAATGCAGCCCATGTTCTTCGACCACGTGCGTCCCTTGTTGGCTCAAAAGGTTGGCCATAGCGTTATTCTATCCCGCAGTTTACGGGTGGTTGGTATCGGCGAGGCGGCTTTAGAGGAGCAGATTGCCGACCTAATTGCCGCCCAAAGTAATCCTACCATCGCCCTTTATGCCAGCCTAGGTGAACTGCAAATTCGTGTCACGGCCCAAGCTGCCGACGAGGAAAGGGCTAGAGAATTGATCGCTCCCGTGGAAGAGGCTATCCGGCGACGTATCGGTAGTGCAGTTTATGGTGTCGATCAGGACACTTTGCCCAGTGTATTGGGCCAGCTGTTGCGGCAGCGGGGGTATAAGTTGGCCCTTGCCGAATCCTGTACGGGCGGTTTGCTGGGCAGCATGATCACCGACGTTCCCGGTAGCTCCGATTATTTTGCGGCTAGCTATGTCACCTACAGTAATGAAGCTAAAGAGAAAACGTTAGGGGTTCCTGCGCAGCTTATTCGGGAGCAGGGCGCGGTAAGTGCTGCCTGTGCCGAGGCTATGGCCCAGGGGGCCAGGAAGGCTAGCGGTGCCGATGTGAGTATTGCTATTACTGGTATTGCGGGGCCCGGTGGTGGCACTGCCGACAAACCAGTAGGTACCGTTTATGTGGCCGTTATCGCTCCCGAAGGACAGCTGGTGGAAAAATTGTCACTGCGGGGTGAACGGGCAGCCATCCGTACCCGCGCAGCTAAAGCGGCCCTCAACTTGGCCCGCTTAGTGCTGCTGAAAGAAAGGGCGAGTGAGGCCGAATAAAGGAGCTTGAGCTAGAAATAGCCCTAAAATGACGCCAGCCGAACATATGTGCGGTTAGAAGGCGGTTGGACAACTATGTTATGCTGACATTAGAAAATTTAGGTTTGTGGGGGGAAGATGAATGAATAAGGCGGGCGCATTAGAGATAGCTCTCAGTCAGATTGAAAAGCAATTTGGTAAAGGTGCGGTTATGCGCTTAGGGGAAGAATCTACACGCTTAGTCCACGATGTAATCCCCACGGGAGCCCTGGCTTTGGATATTGCGCTAGGAGTTGGCGGCGTTCCTCGTGGCCGCATTATTGAAGTCTTTGGTCCCGAGTCATCGGGTAAGACAACGGTGGCTTTGCATATGATTGCGGAAGCCCAGAAATTGGGCGGTATCGCTGCCTTCATCGATGCGGAGCACGCATTAGATCCGGTCTATGCCAGCAATTTGGGAGTCTGTATCGATGACTTGCTAGTTTCCCAGCCGGATACGGGTGAACAAGCCTTAGAAATCACGGAGGCACTGGTGCGCAGTGGTGCGGTGGATATAATTGTGGTTGACTCGGTGGCCGCTTTGGTGCCTCGGGCGGAAATAGAAGGGGAAATGGGGGACTCCCATGTGGGGTTGCAGGCCCGTTTAATGTCGCAAGCCTTGCGCAAATTGGCTGGTGCCATTAACCGCTCCCGTTCGGTGGTTGTATTTATTAATCAGCTGCGGGAAAAGGTGGGCGTCATGTTTGGTAATCCGGAAGTTACTCCCGGCGGCAGGGCTCTCAAATTCTACTCTTCGGTGCGTCTAGAAGTGCGCCGCGTAGAAACGTTGAAGCAGGGTACCGAAATGGTGGGTAATCGTACCCGTGTTAAGGTAGTTAAGAATAAGGTGGCCCCGCCTTTTAAACAAGCCGAGTTTGATCTTATGTATGGTGAAGGTATATCGAAAGAAGGCAATATATTAGACATCGGTGTGGAAGCTGATATCGTAACTAAGAGTGGGGCTTGGTATTCCTATGAAGGTGAGCGTTTAGGGCAAGGACGGGAGAATGCTAAAGCTTCATTACGGGCAAACCCCGAGCTAGCGCAGGAAATAGAACAACGTATTCGTGAAAAATTCCAGCTCGGCCAAGTCAAAGCGTTAAGTGGAGATGAAACGGACGACGCGGAGTAAGCCAAAAAGCGGTGCTCGCTCCTATGCCTTATGGCTACTAGGCCGACAGCCCTACACTACCTCCCGCTTACGCGAGCGTTTGCTGCGGCGGGGTTATGATGAAGAGGAAACGAGCGACGCTATAGGCTATCTGTTGGAAACCGGATATCTAAACGATGCTAGCTATGCGGCCGACTTTGTTGCCCGTCGTGCTTTAGCCGGGCATGGGCCCCGTAAATTGCGCTGGGAACTCAATAGTCGTGGCGTGGCGGATGATATAGTCGAAGCAGCTATTGGACAAGTATCGCAGCAAACGTTGTTGGAGCAGGCAGCCCGATTAGCCCAGCGTCGCTTGCGGGGAAAGGATCTTGATGACCCTAAAGTGATAGCTAACCTGTATCGCTACCTTTTACAACGCGGCTATGATTACGATTTGGTTGCAGAGATAGTACAAAACCTTGACAGTTACCTGTGTAATAGTTAAAATCTTGCCAGAGAGGGTATAAGCGCCCCTTGAGTTTTGGGGTCGGCTTTGACTGGTATTGCAGCCAGAAAAGTAATTTTAATCTTTTAGGCCGAGATTCTCTCGGCCTTTTTTGAAGTATAAAGGTGTGGTCGCTCGTTTTTATGTCTATGATAAATAAAAGCAGTAGCAAAAGACCACCACCTGAAGGCTAACCAGCTGAGCCTTTCTAGAGTGATTACTAACATTTATGGGGTTAAGTACCTTGAAAAGTAAAAAAGGAGGTTTGAGTTATAGATACGGGACAGGTATTCATGTGGGCAGTGACTGTAGTAGGTATCCCGCTGGCTGGAGTGGCTGGCTATTTATATCGCAAGAAGATTGCCGAACAAAAAATCGGTGGCGCTGAACAAGAAGCCCTCCGCATTGTAGAAGAAGCGAAGAAGACGGCCGAAGCTAAGCGCAGAGAAGTGCTGCTAGAGGCAAAAGAAGAGGTACATCGTTTGCGTGCCGATCTGGACAAAGAAGTGCGGGACCGTCGCTCTGAATTACAACGCATGGAACGACGCGTCATTCAGAAAGAAGAAACCTTGGAACGCAAACTGGAGCACCTGGAAAAGAAGGAAGAACAGGTGCAACGCAAGAGCAACGATCTGGAGCGACAAAAGGAAAAGGTTAACGAGATTATCGCCCAGCAGCAGGCTGAATTAGAGCGTATATCAGGCTTAAGCTCTCAGGAAGCTAAGCAAATGCTTTTGCAAAGCATTGAAAACGAAATTCAGCAGGAAGCAGCCCTAATGATTAAGGATATGGAAACCAAGGCGCGAGAAGAGGGCGAGAAACGGGCGCGAGAGATCATCACGCTGGCTATTCAGCGTTGTGCAGCCGATCACGTGGCTGAAACAACCGTATCGGTAGTCGAATTGCCCAATGATGAAATGAAAGGGCGCATAATCGGCCGCGAGGGACGTAACATTCGTACCTTTGAAACCCTTACTGGTATCGATCTGATTATTGACGATACCCCCGAAGCCGTTATCTTATCGGGTTTTGATCCTATTAGGCGCGAAGTTGCCCGGGTGGCTTTAGAGCGCCTAGTGGCGGATGGTCGCATCCATCCAGCTCGCATTGAGGAAATGGTAGAGAAGGCCCGGCGAGAAGTGGATGTGCGTATTCGGGAAGAAGGTGAGCGGGCTATTTTGGAGATCGGGATCCACGGTTTGAATCCCGAGTTGGTGAAATTGCTGGGGCGCTTGCATTTCCGCACCAGCTACGGCCAGAATGTGCTTAAACATTCTATGGAGGTAGCTCATCTGGCTGGGATTATGGCGGCCGAGTTAGGGGCCGATGTTAACATAGCTAAGAGGGCCGGTTTGCTACACGATATTGGCAAAGCTATCGATCATGAGGTGGAAGGTCCTCATGTAAGTATTGGTGCCGATTTGGCTAAGAAGTACCGCGAGCATCCGGCCGTTGTACATGCTATAGCTGCTCATCATAACGATATTGAACCACAAACCATAGAGGCGGTTTTAGTACAGGCAGCTGATGCGGTATCGGCGGCCCGACCGGGAGCCCGTCGCGAGAGCTTGGAGAGTTATATCCGGCGCTTGG
This sequence comes from Bacillota bacterium, assembly GCA_012727835.1. Next base: position 15,301 of record JAAYGE010000034.1, on the reverse strand, counting down.
AGAAGTTAGAAGAAATAGCCGATTCCTTCGCCGGCGTAGAAAAGACCTATGCCATCCAAGCCGGCCGTGAGATTCGTATCATTGTCAAACCCGATAAAGTGGACGACTTGGCATCGGTACGTATCGCTCGGGACGTTGCCAAGAAGGTGGAGAACGAACTGGATTATCCTGGCCAAATCAAAGTAACTGTTATCAGAGAAACGAGAGCTGTAGATTATGCAAAATAGCGGCGGAAATTCCGTCGCTTTTTTGTTTCTATTGCTTAAAGAAGGTAAAATAAAAACGGACCGTAATACTGAGAAAGGGGCGAGCATATGCTTGGTATACTTTTCATTGGGGATGTGGTGGGTAGGCCTGGCCGCCGCAGCTTGTCCACTCTGATTAGTAAAGTAAAGCGACAGCATCCGGTTGATTTGGTAATTGCTAATGGAGAAAACTCAGCCGGTGGCACTGGTATTACCCGAGACGTGGCTCACCAGCTGTTTCATGCCGGTGTAGACATTATCACTAGTGGCAATCACATCTGGGATAAACGGGAGGCCCTCGATTTATTGAATGAGGAAAAGCGAATTATTCGTCCGGCCAACTATCCTCCCAATACGCCGGGGCAGGGCAGTGTGGTGGTGGAAATAGGTTTACCGCCCCGCCGGGTGCTCATTATGAATCTTTGTGGTCGTACATTTATGCCCGACATGGATTGCCCCTTTCGTACTGCAGATCATATTTTGCACACCGAGGCCCGTAGCGGCGATATTATCATAGTTGATTTTCATGCCGAAGCCACGTCGGAAAAGGCAGCTTTAGGTTACTATTTGGACGGAAGGGTAACTGCCGTCTTCGGCACCCACACCCATGTGCAAACGGCCGATGAACGTTTGCTGCCCCAGGGTACGGCTTTCATTTCCGATGTGGGTATGGTAGGGCCCCTTAACTCCATTCTGGGGGTAGAAATAGAACCTGTGTTACATAAATTCTTAACCGCATTGCCGGTTCGCTTTGAAGTGGCCAAAGGGCCTGTGATAAGCAATGCGGTCTATCTGACAGTGGAGGCCGATTCCCACCTGGCGGCTAATCCCCCTCTACGAATTAGAGAGATAATTGACTGATTGACCATCCTTTGGGAGAGGACTTAGCCCAGACTTATTGAATATAGTCATAAGTGGACGTGAAGACTGCTTTCGCAGTACTTATAATCTCACTTATAAATCCGGGGCAAGGAGGAATTACGGTGGAGCTTTTAAGAGTCTCAGCAAAGTCTAATCCAAATGCGGTAGCAGGTGCATTAGCAGGAGTAATCCGGGAACGCGGTGCGGCAGAAATACAGGTGGTGGGTGCGGGTGCTCTTAACCAGGCCGTGAAAGCAATTGCTATTGCCCGTGGCTTTGTAGCCCCCAGTGGGATAGACCTGATTTGCATTCCTGCTTTTGCCGACATTGTAATTGATGGCGAGGAGCGCACCGCTATTAAGCTGATCGTAGAACAGAGATAGTCCTTGTTTCGGCTGAGGTCAAAGGAGGAAAGGATATGGAGGACAAGGCCCGTCGATTGCATCAAGATGCGTTAGTAATTGATACCCACTGTGACACCTTGTTGCGGGTTTTGGGGCGAGCGCCCTACCAGCAACAACAACATGAGCCTTATCGTTTAGCTGACCGACACGAAGAGGGACATATTGATTTGCCGCGCTTAAAAGAGGGCGGCGTAGACGTCCAATTCTTTGCCGCCTATATCGAGCCCATTTTTAAACCGGACCGGGCTTTAAAGCGAACCATGCAAATATTTGATGCCTTCTTTACCGAATTGGAAGCCAACTCGGATTCCATGCTGCTGGCTACCACAGTACAGGATATTATAACCGCCAAGGAACAAGGCAAGATCGCCGCCGTATTAGCTATTGAGGGTGGAGAAGCCCTAGAGGGCGATATGGGAGTTTTACGCATGTTCCATCGTCTGGGCGTGCGTTCCATTGGTCTGACTTGGAACGAGCGCAATGATATCGCCGACGGAGTAGGCGATTCCAGAAGCAATGGCGGCCTTAGCGCTTTTGGTGCGGCTGTTATTGAAGAGATGAATCGTTTAGGTATCTTGGTCGACGTTTCCCATCTATCCGATGCGGGCTTCTGGGATGTAATAGAAATTAGTAAGCATCCCATCATCGCCTCCCATTCCAACGCTCGGGCGGTATGTAACCATCGTCGTAATTTGAATGACGAGCAAATTCAAGCCTTGGCGAAAAATGGGGGAGTAATGGGCATGAATTTTGCAGCCGGCTTTGTAAAAGAAGACGGTAAGCCCACGTTAGACGATTTGTTAGATCACATTGATCATATCGTGCAGCTGGTGGGGCCCCATCACGTGGGACTAGGGTCCGATTTTGATGGCATCGGAGCCACGCCTGAGGGCTTAAATGATGTGACGGCCATGCCGCTTATTACTGAAGGATTATTAAAACGGGGCTATAGCGATGAACATATTCGACTGATACTAGGTGGCAACTATTTAAGAGTATTCCGAGAGGTCTGGGGGTAGTTGGTGGTTATTGATCTGCATGTCCATTCTACCTATTCCGATGGTTGCCTTAGTCCTGGCCAGTTGGTGGAACGGGCTCAGCAGTTGGGTATCCGGGCAATAGCCCTTACCGATCACGATACGGTGGCCGGGATTCCCGAGTTGTTGGCTCGGGGAGAGCAGCTGGGTATCAGTGTGCTCCCGGGCGTGGAGCTCAGTTGCGAGGGATACCATATTTTAGGATACGGAGTGGATTGCAACTACGGACCGTTGTTGCGGCAGTTGCAGGAGCTGGCTAATGCCCGGCAACAGCGGGCCGAACGGATAGTCGCTAGACTGGCCAGTATCGGGATAGAGCTGGAGCTGGAGCGCATTCGCGAGCTGGCTGGTGTAGGAGTGATAGGGCGCCCCCATGTGGCGGCCGCCCTAGTTGAGCAGGGCCTTGCCGCCGATGTGGCGGACGCCTTTAGTCGCTATTTGAGTAAGGGGCGGCCCGGTTATGTACCCCGCTATCGACTGGAACCCCAGCAGGCCATCGAGCTCATTCGTTCGGCGGGTGGGATACCAGTCTGGGCCCACCCGGGGAAGGACTTTTCTCGGGAGCGCTTGCTACAGCTAAAATCCTGGGGCCTATTAGGAGTAGAAGTTTGGCATCCGGATCACGATCGGGAAGAGATGCTATGGTTTGCCGACCAAGCGGCCCGGGCCGATCTCTTAGTTACCGGCGGATCCGATTTCCATTGCCCGCCACCGGGTAGTGCCGAATTAGGTAGCTTTCCCACCCCCGAGTGGGCTTGGGTGGCACTCAATCATAAAATGACATAAGGCAGCGTGATATGACATGAGAACTGAGATTGTGACCAGAATGGAGATTTCTTTGGATAACTTGCTGTTTAATTATCAGCAAATTAAGCAGCATGTGGGTCCGGCAGAGGTGGTGCCGGTTTTAAAGAATAACGCCTATGGGCATGGCGCTATTCCCCTGGCAAAAGCCTTGCAAAATGCTGGATGCGATCATTTGGCGGTGGCCATGGTGGATGAAGGTATTCAGCTGCGGCGGGCTGGCATTACCGCTGAAATTATGGTGCTGGGCGTCACCTTGCTTCAGCAGTTGCCGGTTATGGTGGAATATGGGCTGACTCCGTCTATCGGCAATATGGATGTTCTGCGTCAGTGGGCTCAATTGGCAGAAGAGAGCGGGCGCCAACTGCCGGTACATCTGGCAGTTGACGTGGGGCTGGGGCGTTTAGGTTTTCAGCCGGAGCAGGCCAATGAAGTGTTGGCTTTGGTACGGGAATTGCCCCAACTAGAGATAAGAGGCATCCGTACCCATCTTAGCCACCCGGCGGGAGGTAGGGAGCTCAATGACGAGGAATTTGCCCGTTTTCAACAGTTTTGCGAGCCCTTCTTGCCCGAGTATCCCCACTTGGTACGCCACCTGGCCGCATCCAAAGCGGTACTTCTCTACCCCCATATGTACCTAGATTTGGTACGGGTAGGAGGAATTTTGTATGGATTTAAGTACGATTATTGCCCAGCTACGTTGCAACTAAAACCGGTTTTGAGCTATAGTACACGAGTGGGGCAGGTAAAAACCCTTCCGCCCGGTTGGGGGGTTGGCTATGGGAGGAGCTATGTGGTACAAAAGCCAACCCGCGTGGCCCTGCTACCAATCGGTTGGAGCGATGGGTTGTACAACCAGCATATTGGCAAGGCTCAGATGCTAGTAGGTGGAGAATTTGCGACGCTGATCGGTGCTTGTACCGACTTTGCTATGTTGGATGTAACCCATTTGCCGCAGGTAAAAGCGGGCGATGAGGTGGTCATTATTGGTACCCAGGGCAGCCGCTCCCAATCGGTCGACGAATTTGCTAGCGCCGCAGAGGTGACACCTTCCCAATTACTAGGTCGTACATCTTTACGGGTGACGCGTCTATATACTAAGGGCGGAGTGGTACAGGAAGAGCTATCTATTCTAAGCATGTAAATATGTAATAGTTATTCCTCCTGCCGGATAAGGCAGTCCGGTGGGAGGTTTTTTATATGGAAAATAAGTAACAAAAATTTGATATAGGGGTGATAGGAACAGGTCGAGCATTGACGAATACTGTATAGTAGAATTGGATTGATGGACTATTCCATTAGGCCTAGGAAGGTGGTGTAGTATGGCCTTTGAACTATCTCGTAAATCAGGCATTCCTTTATATATCCAATTGAAAAACCAAATTAGACAACAAATCGAGTCGAATGCCTGGCGGCCTGGATTCCAGCTTCCTACGGAGAGACAGCTTGCTAGCCTGTTGGGAGTTAGTCGTAACACCGTAAGTATGGCTTATCAGGAATTGGAGGCAGAGGGCGAGTTAGTCTCCTATCAGGGTAAAGGCACCTTTGTGGCCGAAGCTGCAGTGGAACGATTAAGCGAGAGTAGAAAACAACGTCTGCAACGTTCTATCGACGATCTGTTAGATACTGGCGCTAGCCTTGGTTTCAGTGCCGACGAAATTTTAGAAATGGTACGGAAGCAAGTTGAAGCCAAGCAACAGCTGTTAAACCGGATTAAGATCGCCTTTATTGAATGCAATCGGGAGCAAGTAGATTACTTTGCACGCCAATTGGAGTTAGAGTCGGGGGTATCAATTACTCCTTTAGTGTTAGGTGAAATCCGTAACGATCTCGAATATGTGCGGGCTATTGCTAAAGATGTGGACTTGGTGGTCACCACTTTTTTTCATCAGGATGAAGTAAGGGCGATGATTCCAGCCGGTTGTCGGGTGCTGGCTATAGCCCTCGATCCGCATTTAGAAACCATTGTGAGGATCGCCCGTATTCCGCGGAACAAACGCCTTGGGTTGGTTTGCCTTTCGACCAATTTTGCAGAGAAAGTGGTCAACTCGATCCGCTCAGCAGGTATCGATTATTTGCCCATTGAAACCACTATTGCGTTAGATGAAACCTCAGTACAAGGTGTTATCGAACGCAGTGACGTTTTGCTGGTCTCGCCGGGAAGACGGCGGGAAGTGGAGAAGCTTTGCCCTGAGGGCAAGGAAGTCATTGAGTTCGTTTACCGCCCGGACCAAGCGTCGGTAAACCTGCTTAAGACAGCCCTTTTAGAATTTAAGAGTCAGCAAGCTAGAAAGGAAGGAGTTTAGAGACAATGGGAGGAAAGTTTAAAGTAACTATCAACCCAAAGTGGTGCAAGAAATGCGGTATTTGCGCTGCATTTTGCCCGCGCCAAGTGTTCACATTCAAGACAGGACAGGTGCCTGAAATCACCCATGAAGACAAGTGCATTGGTTGTAACCTGTGCGAACACCGCTGTCCTGATTTTGCTGTTACTGTAAGGGGGAGAGAAGATGAGTCCGACAGTTAAGCTATTACAAGGTAACGAAGCCGTTGTAGAAGGTGCGTTAGCAGCTGGTTTGAATTTCTTTGCTGGTTATCCAATCACTCCTTCTACCGATATTGCTGAGGGGTTAGCTGAACGGCTGCCCAAGGCCGGCGGCCGTTTCATCCAAATGGAAGATGAAATCGGTAGCATGGCTGCCGTCGTCGGCGCTTCCTTGACGGGGGCCAAAGCTATGACGGCGACCAGTGGCCCCGGGTTCTCTTTGAAGCAGGAAAACCTTGGCTTTGCCATGTTGGGAGAGATCCCCTGCGTGGTGGTAAACGTAATGCGCGGCGGCCCCAGCACCGGTTTGCCTACCGCTCCGGCTCAAGCCGACGTGATGCAGGCTCGCTGGGGTACCCATGGTGACCATCCGGTTATTGCTGTCTATCCGGCATCGGTGCCCGAAGCCTACGAGGTGACTATCAAGGCTTTCAACTTGGCTGAAAAGCTCCGCACTCCTGTTATTCTCCTCTTAGATGAAGTAATCGGACATATGCGGGAACGGACTGAAATACCGGATACACCGCCAGTTCCTATCGTTAACCGTCAGCGTCCTACCTGCCCCAAGGAGAGCTATTTGCCCTTTGATAACAGCCAAGATGTACCACCGCTAGCCAATTTCGGTGACGGTTATCGCTTCCACGTGACCGGGTTGATCCACGCCCAAACTGGTTTCCCGACTACCGCACCGGCAAAAGTAACTGCCTTGCTTGACCGCTTGCATAACAAAATTAATAACCATCTGGACGAAATCCTCATGTGGGAAACGGAAGGTATGGAGGACGCCGAAATAGGAGTCTTCGCCTACGGCGCCACTGCCCGTTCTGCTGCCCGCGCAGTTCATCTGGCCCGTGAGCAGGGTATTAAGGCGGGGCTGTTACGCCCGATTACCATTTGGCCCTTCCCCGATCAACTGGTGAGAGAATATGCGACCCAGTTAAAGGGATTAGTTGTTGCCGAAATGAATTATGGGCAATTGGTCTATGAGGTCGAAAGAGCAGCTCAAGGACAAGTGCCGATTAAACGCGTGCTGCAGGCCAACGGCGAGTTGATTGCTCCCGATAAGATCTTACAGGCGATATTGGAGGTAAGGTAAATGCTGGCAGAAAAATATTTGCGCGATGCCATGATGCCTCATATTTGGTGCCCGGGCTGTGGCCATGGCATTATTATGCAGGCAATTATTCGAGCTATTGATAAGGCTGGGCTAGATCAAGACAAAACGGTTATCGTTTCCGGTATAGGTTGTTCTTCCCGTGCCTCCGGCTACATGAACTTCGATACCCTGCACACAACCCACGGTCGTGCCTTAGCCTTTGCTACCGGTATAAAAGTGGCTAATCCTGAGCTGAACGTGATTGTAATTACGGGTGACGGGGATGCATTGGCCATCGGAGGCAACCATTTCATCCATGCTTGCCGTCGTAACATTGATATCACTACCATCATCTTTAACAACTCTATCTACGGTATGACCTCGGGGCAATACTCCCCGATGACTCCGGCAGGCATGTTTGCTACCACCTCGCCCTATGGCAATATTGACCGCAATTTTGATGTATGCGAGCTGGCGAAAGCAGCGGGGGCTACCTACGTTGCCCGCAGCACCGCTTATCATGCGAACAGCATGCCCGACTTGATTGTAAAAGCAATCCAGAATAAGGGCTTCTCAGTAGTAGAAGCAATTTCCCAGTGCCCAACCTATTATGGTCGTCGTAATAAGATCGGCGATGCTATTGATATGCTGAACTGGCAGAAAGAAAATACTGTAAATGTGGCGGCCGCCGCCCGCTTAGAGCCAGAGCAGTTGGCTGGTAAACTGATTATCGGTGAGTTGCATAATAGTTCGGCTCCCGAGTTCACCGAACAATATGAGCAGCTGTTAGCCCGTGTACAAGGGAGGGAAGAATAGTGGCAGTTAGACATGAGGTGCGTCTCAGCGGAAGTGGTGGCCAGGGGATGATTCTTGCTGGTATAATTTTGGCAGAGGCTGCTATTTTAGCCGGCAAGAATGCGGTGCAGTCGCAGAGTTATGGGCCAGAGGCACGGGGCGGTGCCAGTCGGTCGGAAGTAATTATCAGCGATGGCAAAATAGATTACCCTAAAGTTACCCAGCCAGAAGTATTTTTGGCTCTCACCCCAGAAGCTTATGCAAAGTATCGCCATGACCTAGCTGATGATGCTTTATTGGTGGTGGACGAGTCCTTAGAAATCGGCGATGATTTGCCAGAAACCGTAAGAGTTCTGCGAGTGCCGATCATCGATAGCGCCGTCAACACCCTCAAACGCCCCATTGTTGCTAACATTATCGCTCTCGGCGTTGTAGCAGGAGTCAGCTCCATAGTAGAGAAAGAGTATCTGGAGCAAGCTGTGTTACACCGGGTTCCCAAGGGCACGGAAGAGCTCAACAAGCAGGCATTAGAGTTAGGGTTTCAACTAGCAGCGGATGCTGTTAGCGGAAATAAATAGAACAATATTTGAAGGGGGAGTTTAATAGTGGCTGGCAACAGTGCTGAAACTCTACGCCAAGTGCAGAGGCAGATCAAGGACGCCTGTGACATCCTCGGTCTAAATGACAACTATTATGAGATTCTAAAACAACCGCTACGTGCTTTAGAGGTTACCGTTCCGGTAAAGATGGACGACGGTACGGTCAGAGCTTTCACCGGTTATCGTGCCCATCACAATGACGTTATGGGCCCGGCGAAAGGTGGCCTGCGTTATCATCCCGATGTGGACTTTGACGAGGTTAAGACTCTGTCCATGTGGATGACCTTTAAGTGTAGCGCCTTAGGATTGCCTTATGGTGGGGCAAAGGGCGGAATAACCGTTGATCCTAAAGAGTTGTCTCCTGGCGAACTAGAGCGGCTTACTCGTGCCTTTACCCGGGCTATGAGCGACTTCATCGGCGATGATCGCGACATCCCGGCCGGCGACGTGGGTACCAATGCCCAAGTTATGGCTTGGATCTACGACGAAATGAGCAAACAGAAGGGCCGCAACATGCCCGGCGTTGTCACTGGTAAGCCTGTCTCCATCGGCGGATCGTTGGGTCGCACTGAAGCAACTGGCCGTGGTGTGATTATAGCCCTCCGGGAAGCTGCCAAACGTTTAGGTATTGACACCAAGGGCGCAACCATTGCGATCCAGGGCTATGGTAATGTGGGTAGCCATGCGGCTATTTGCGCTGAAGAGATGCTGGGCTCCAAGGTAGTAGGCGTTCAGGACCATACCGGTGGCGTTTACAATGAAAACGGTTTGGACGCTAAAGAGCTGGCCGCTTACGTGGCTGAGAATGGGGGCGTAAAGGGCTTCCCAGGCAGCACCAAGGAGCTTACCCGCGATGAGCTCTTTGCCCTCGATGTGGACTTCTTAATCCCGGCAGCCCTCGAGAACCAGATCACCGATGAAAATGAGCATTTGATCAAGGCTAAGATTCTGGTAGAAGCCGCCAATGGGCCTACTACCGCATCGGCCTCCAAGAAGCTATGGGATCGGGGTGTCTTCGTAGTGCCTGATATCCTGGCCAACGCCGGTGGCGTTACTGTTTCCTACTTTGAGTGGGTACAGAACTTGCAGAACTTCTATTGGAGTTTGGACGAAGTCAACTCCCGTCTTGAGCGGCTAATGGTGAATGCCTTCGATGCTATCTATGAACAACATAAAGAGCTGAAGATCGACATGCGCACTTCGGCTTACGTTATCGCTATTCGTCGTCTAGCAGAAGCAATGAAGTTGCGTGGTTGGGCTTAGGCACGTTTTAGCATAACGGCTAGTTTTGGCCCTCCCTGGCCGCGGCCGGGGAGGGCCTAACAGTATCGGACAATTCTTATCAGGAAGGTGAGTATAGTGAGCTCCAAGGAAGATTTGCGGCACATTGAGAAAGCGCGAATTGAGTGGGAACAAGGACCTCTACAAAAAGTCCTCAATCGTTTCCCCGAGCGAAAAGCCGAATTTAAGACCCCATCGGGAACGGAAATTAAGCGGGTTTATACACCAGAGGATGTGGCCGACCTCGATTACCTGCAGGATTTAGGTTTTCCTGGCCAATACCCCTATACCCGTGGTGTGCAGCCAACCATGTATCGGGGACGCCTTTGGACTATGCGGCAATATGCGGGCTTTGCTACCGCTGAAGAATCGAACCAGCGCTATAAATATCTGTTAGAACAAGGTCAGACCGGACTTAGTGTCGCTTTCGACTTGCCTACCCAAATTGGGTACGATTCGGACCACAGTCTAGCCGCCGGCGAAGTAGGGAAAGTCGGCGTAGCCATTGACTCGTTGGCCGATATGGAAATCCTCTTTGATGGTATACCTCTTGATAAAGTTAGCACTTCTATGACTATTAACGCCACCGCTGCTGTTCTGTTGGCCATGTATATGGGGGTTGCGGAGAAACAGGGTGTTCCATTCAATAAGCTGAGTGGGACCATTCAGAACGATATATTGAAGGAATACGTGGCCCGTGGAACTTATATTTTCCCGCCGGCCCCGTCTATGCGTCTAATCACTAACATTTTTGAGTTCTGTTCGCAGAATGTGCCCAACTGGAACACCATCAGTATCAGCGGTTACCATATCCGCGAAGCCGGCTCAACGGCGGCTCAAGAAATTGCCTTTACTCTGAGCAACGGTATCGCTTATGTACAGGCTGCCATTGATGCGGGCCTCGATGTGGATGATTTTGCTCCGCGCCTGTCCTTCTTCTTCAACTCCCATGTGGATTTCTTTGAGGAAATTGCTAAGTTCAGGGCTGCGCGGCGACTCTGGGCTAAGATTATGCGGGAGCGTTTTGGTGCTAAGAAGGATAAATCTCTAATGCTACGTTTCCATACGCAAACGGGCGGTTCCACCCTTACAGCCCAGCAGCCGGATAACAACATTGTGCGGGTAGCTGTACAGGCTTTAGCTGCCGTCTTGGGTGGTACCCAGTCGCTACACACCAACTCGCGCGACGAAGCTTTAGCACTACCTACCGAGGAATCGGTACGTATTGCCCTACGCACCCAGCAGATTATTGCCTACGAAAGCGGCGTAGCCGATACTATCGATCCCTTGGCCGGCAGTTACTACATCGAATCTCTGACCAACTCCCTACAGCAGCAAGCTGAAAAATATATTGCCCACATCGATGAGATGGGCGGCGCCGTTAAGGCCATTGAAAATGGCTATATGCAGCGGGAGATTCAGGATGCGGCCTATGAGTATCAGCGTAGCATTGAAACCAGCGAGCGCATCGTGGTCGGTGTTAATCGCTTCCAGATAGAGGAAGAATCGGTGCTAGATCTTTTGCAGGTTGATCCTGCCGTTGCCGAACTGCAACAGCAGAAACTGGCCAACTTACGCCAGCAGAGGGACAACATAGCGGTTGCTACGGCGCTGGATGAGCTGGAGCAGGCTGCTAAAGGCGATGCTAACCTGATGCCCTATATTTATAAGGCAGTTAAATCCTACGCCACATTAGGTGAAATCTGCGACCGCTTGCGTAACGTGTTCGGCGAATATGTCGCCCACGATTTGCTGTAAAGGAGGCGTGGCATTCATGGAAAGAAAAATCCGTGTACTGGTGGCAAAGCCAGGTTTAGATGGACATGATCGCGGTGCCAAGGTGATTGCTCGCGCTCTGCGCGATGCGGGCATGGAGGTTATCTATACCGGCCTCCGGCAGACGCCGGAACAAATTGTAACGGCCGCTATACAAGAGGACGTGGATGTAATCGGATTGAGTTGCCTCTCGGGTGCCCATAACCATCTTTTCCCGCGGGTAGTGGAACTGTTGAAGGAACAACAGGCAGAAGATATTTTAGTCATCGGCGGTGGCGTCATTCCTGATACCGATATCCCATGCTTGAAGGAAGCCGGTATTAAAGAGATTTTCACTCCTGGCACATCCATGCAGGATGTCATCGCTTTTGTGGAAGCCAATGTCAGCAAGGAAGACTAATTGGCAGGAAGCCTTTCTCAGCGGTGATGTGAGGGCGTTGGCTCGCGCCCTCTCCGCCGCTGAGAATGAGCCGACCATAGTGCAAGACTTCCTACGGGAACATAGTCAGCGGCTGGGGCGGGCTCATATTATAGGCATTACCGGGCCTCCCGGTGCGGGTAAGAGCACCCTTACCGGTCGCTTGGCCACCGAGCTGGCTAACCGGGGATTTTCCTTGGGGTTGCTACTTGTCGACCCCTCCAGCCCCTTTACCGGTGGTGCCATACTGGGGGACCGCCTGCGTTTGCCCGAGGTCGCTTACCACCCGCGTGTATTTGTGCGCAGTATGAGTTCCCGTGGAAGCATGGGAGGGCTATCGAAGGCCACCAATGACGCCATAAAGCTGTTAGATGCCTTTGGTAAAGACATCATAATCATAGAAACGGTGGGCACGGGACAATCGGAAACCGACATCATTTCCGTCGCCGACTCGGTGGTAGTAGTGGCAGTACCCGGTTTGGGCGATGATATTCAAGCCATGAAGGCAGGTATCTTAGAGATCGCCGACCTTTTTGTAGTCAATAAGGCCGACCGGGAAGGGGCGGAAAAAACGGAGCGGGAGTTGCGCAACATGCTGAAAATGCAACCCAACTCTTCCGACTGGTCAATTCCGGTGATCAAGACCGTTGCCATAAAGGACGAAGGTATCGCCGAATTAGCAGATCAGTTGTTGGCCCATTATGAGTACTTGCATAGCAGTGGCCTTTTGCTCGAACAAAGGGCTGCACGCACGCGGGCTGAACTTGGTGAACTATTACGTTCGCAGCTAATGCGGGAGATAGATTCCCTTATTGGTCCTGCTCGCTACGAAGAATTGGCTCAGGAGGTTGTGGGTGGTAAGAGATCGGTCTATGATGCGGCTTATGAGCTGTGGCAACAGTTTTTAGGGCAGATTACCTCTAATCAATAATACATAGAAAGGAGATTCGGTCCATGATTAAGAAGATTGCACACCTGGGTATTGCCGTTAAAGATTTGGAGGCGGCTAAGCGTTTCTATCAGGATGTCTTGGGACTTACTTGTACCGGTGAAGAAGAGGTTCCTTCTCAGAAAGTGAAGACGGCCTTTTTCCCAGTGGGGGAAGTGAATATCGAATTGTTAGAGTCTACCGATCCGGAGGGCCCAATTGCTAAAGCCATCGAAAAGCGGGGCGAGGGCATCCACCATTTGGCCTATGAGGTAGAAGATATTGAAGCCGCCTTGGCTGCTATGAAAGAAAAGGGAGTGCGCCTCATCGATGAGGAGCCGCGGGAAGGTGCCCATGGGGCAAAGATTGCTTTTATTCATCCGAAGGCCACTTTGGGTGTGTTAGTAGAGCTTTGTGAGTACCCGCGTTAAGCCCTGTATTTACAAGCATTAGCAAAGGCTAAAGGAGGTTGGCCTGATGTCGATGGACAAGAAAATTGAGCGGTTAGTTCAGGAGCGGGAGAAGGTCCTGGCTGGGGGCGGTGCTAAACGTATTGCTGCTCATAAGGAGAAGGGCAAGATGACTGCTCGCGAGCGGATCGAGCTCCTTTTGGACGAGAACAGTTTCGTAGAAGTTGATACCTTCGTTAAGCATAGGGCTGTCGATTTTGGCATGGACCAGAGAGAAACCCCGGGCGAGGGCGTGGTCGTTGGCTACGGCACCATTGATGGCCGTCTAGTCTATGTCAGCTCCCAAGACTTCACTGTTATGGGCGGTTCCTTAGGCGAAATGCATGCCAAAAAGATCTGCAAAGTTATGGATATGGCTGTGCAGAATGGCGCTCCTTTTATCGCCATCAATGATTCATCGGGAGCACGCATTCAAGAGGGGGTTGATGCCCTGGCAGGTTACGGTGACATTTTCTATCGTAATACCCAAGCTTCCGGTTATATTCCCCAAATATCGGTAATAATGGGACCCTGCGCCGGGGGAGCCGTTTATAGCCCGGCCTTGACCGATTTTATCTTCATGACCGAGGGTAGCAGCCAAATGTTTATTACCGGGCCGCAGGTGATCAAAGCCGTCACCGGTGAAGAGGTTTCTTTGGAGCAGCTCGGCGGGGCTGCCGTTCATAACCAGATCAGTGGTGTGGCCCACTTTTCCGCCGGCAGTGAGGCGGAAACGTTAGCCCAAGTACGCCGCTTGCTCAGTTTCCTGCCCAGCAACAATTTGGATGGTGCTGAGATCGTAGCTACCGATGACCCGGTGACGAGGCGCAATGACGAGTTGCTATCCATCGTTCCTGCAGAGCCCAACAAAGCTTATGATGTGCACGAGGTAATTACTAGCATCGTGGATAACGGCGACTTTATGGAAGTACATGCCGGCTATGCCCAGAATATTGTCGTGGGCTTTGCCCGCATTAACGGGCGTTCCGTCGGGATAGTCGCTAACCAGCCCAACGTTTTGGCCGGTTCCTTAGATATCAATGCATCGGATAAAGCTTCCCGTTTTGTGCGTTTCTGCGATGCTTTCAATATCCCGTTGGTTACATTGATTGATGTGCCGGGCTATATGCCAGGCGTGCAGCAGGAATATGGCGGCATTATTCGCCATGGTGCCAAGATGTTGTATGCCTATTCTGAGGCAACGGTGCCGAAGATCAGTGTGATCTTGCGCAAAGCCTATGGAGGAGCCTTCTTGGCCATGTGCAGCAACGCTTTAGGTGCCGATGCCGTCTTTGCTTGGCCAACGGCTGAAATCGCGGTGATGGGCCCAGAAGGAGCTGCCAACATCATTTTCCGCCATGATATCATGAATGCAGAAGACCCAGCCGCCGTGCGCCAGGAGAAGATCACCGAATATCGAGAAACATTAGCTAACCCTTACGTGGCCGCAGCCCGTGGTATGGTGGACGACGTGATTGATCCGCGAGATACCCGGCGTATGATCAGTAATGCCCTAGAGGCTAACGCTACTAAGCGGGTTCAGCGTTTGGCAAGGAAACACGGTAATTTCCCAGTTTAGGGAAGGGAGGCTAATCGATGACTTCATCATTAATGGATAGCCTACGGCTCGCCGTTGTTGCCATGGGCATAGTTTTTGTTGCACTCTATGGCTTGTCGTTGGTGATGGAGGGGTTCCCGAAAATATTAGGGCCGCAAAAAACGGATAAGCCTAAGCAACAGGCCACAGCGGCTCCGGTAGTAGAGCCCGCAAGCGCGGTGGCGGATAATGCGAACCCAATCCCTGCACAAACTATTGCAGTAATCGCTAGCGCAATTGCAGCGTACCTAGGTCGAGCTCCAGAAGACCTAAACGTTATCGCTATACGGCGTACCGGTGCCAACCTTAGTCCCTGGGCTCTGCATGCACGCCGAGATAGCGTTCAAAATTAAGAGGCGAAAGGGGAACAGCGACAATGAGCAAGAAGTTCCGTATTCCCGTTAATGGCGAAACCTCTGAAGTGGAAGTTGAAGAAATAGGGGGCGAAGCCCCTGTGCGTAGCGCT
>JAAYGE010000033.1 GCA_012727835.1 Bacillota bacterium | reverse complement strand
TTTTGCGGTAACGGCCATCGGGTGTGGTTGCTGTGCTTTCGGTGCCTTTGACGATGACCGGATAAACAATACCTTAGGCCTTAACGGTGTAGATCAATTTGTAGTTTATGCCGCCACCGTGGGCAAAATAGGAGCTGTACCATCGCGCTAAGGAGTGGAGACAACATGAGGAAGACAATCATATTGGCCCTATTGGTGGCTCTGATCCTACCATTGGTAGGTTGCCAACCGGTTCCCCAGGAGGTAATTCAAGTCCATGAGGCCCAGTTTAAGTATCGGGGGTCTTTAGTCTGGCTTTATGAAGGGGCCGACGGTGCAATCCATATGTTACGCGGTAATTACCGGCCCCTTACCGCCTATACGGTGGCAGAAAGCAGACTTAACCTGTTCAACAAAGGGAGCTACTTAACCGGCAAAGGTCAATGGGAAGAGATAGCTGACATTAAGAAGAATCAACTCATTTATGTACGCGAAGCCGAACTCACTGCCGATCAACAAAAGGAAGTAATGCAACGCCCCGACTATGTGCTGGCTGTAAACTTAGAAAAACTGCGTAACAAGATACCGCAGATAAAGAATGAAGCCGAGCTGGATCTGTTACAAACCGCCTTCCAGGCCAGTTTGGAGAGCGACAATAATCCTATTGCCACAATTACCATGCAGGATGGAGGACGTATCCAGCTGGAGCTCTATCCCGATGTGGCACCTAACACGGTAAGTAATTTCATTTCTCTAGCCCAGCAAGGCTTTTACGACGGCCTTACCTTCCATCGGGTAGTGCCTAATTTCATTATTCAGGGGGGAGACCCCCAGGGCGATGGTACGGGGGGCCCTGGCTATACTATTAAGGGAGAGTTTGCCGCCAACGGCTTTAGCAACAATCTGTCCCATACCAAGGGCGTCATCTCCATGGCCCGTACCGCCGATAACCCTAATTCGGCCGGCTCCCAGTTCTTTATTATGGTGGGTGATGCGCCCTACCTAGACGGCCAGTATGCCGCCTTTGGCCAGGTCATTTCCGGTCAGGAGGTGGCCGATCGTATCTCCCGTGTACCCAATGATGGTAGCCAAATGAGTCTGGCCTTAGAACCGCCCCATATACAGAGTATTATTGTGGAAACCTTTGATGTCACCTCCCCGCAGCCGCGGACATTGGCCTTAACCAAATAGAAGAAAGGAAGCGAAGACATGACAGATATGAAGCAGAATCCCATAGTTACCATTACCATGATGGACGGAGGGCAAATTGAGATTGAGTTATACCCCCATATTGCCCCCAATACGGTGAACAACTTTATCTTCCTGGTGCAAAAGGGGTTCTACGATGGCCTCATTTTTCACCGTATCATCCCCGGCTTCATGATTCAGGGCGGTGATCCCCAGGGTAAAGGCACCGGCGGCCCCGGATACTCCATAAAGGGCGAGTTCACTGCCAACGGTTTTACCAATGAGCTCAAACATACCCGCGGGGTCATTTCTATGGCCCGGGCGGCTAATCCTGATTCGGCCGGTTCCCAGGTCTTTATCATGGTGGCCGATGCACCCCATCTGGACGGTCAGTATGCCGCCTTTGGTAAGGTGATTAGCGGTATGGAAGTGGCCGACGCTATTGTTAACACCCCGCGGGACTGGTTCGATCGGCCCTACGAAGAACAAAAGATGGCCACCGTCGCCGTGGAGACCTTTGGCGTGGATTACCCCGAGCCGGAAACTATTAGCCGCTAGACGACCTTAACCGCTTAAACGGCCTGAGCCGAGGGGTAAGCCATGGCTAGCGCCGTTTGTGTAGCAAGGCGGAGGCAGCTACTGTATTGTTTTAGCAATGCAGACCTTTGTGGCCACAGGCGCTCTAGTATGACCACGGCCCGCAAGCACTACAGGAGTACTTGGGGGGCGTGTCGCAAAACGTTTCTTGTAAACGTGGCGCAACGCGCCCTGTTTTCTGTTCTGGTAGGCAAAAAACTGCCTGTTATTCGGCAGTTTCTTAGTACCAGAGTTGTTTTTGGACACAACAAATA
>JAAYGE010000004.1 GCA_012727835.1 Bacillota bacterium | reverse complement strand
GGCATCGTCTACAGCTATAACCGCGATCAAACTAAGGCCGCTTTAGCCAGCGGCAATTTCCTCAACCCTTCGGATATTTATTTATTGGATGTGGCCAGCCGCAGTGAGCAGCGCCTGACGGCCGTCAATCAGGAATTACAGGCGGAACTGGAATTGTCCACGCCCGTCAGATATACCTTTAGCGCGGAAGGTGGCCCAGAAGTGGAAGGTTGGATAATGCCACCCATCGGTTTTGATCCGGCCAAGAAATATCCGGCCGTCTTAGAAGTGCATGGCGGCCCCATGTTGATGTATGGCTACACCTTCTTCTTCGAGTTCCAGCTGATGGCGGCCCAAGGCTATGGCGTAATTTTCACCAACCCCCGGGGCTCCCAGGGCTACGGTGAGGAATTCTGCAAAGCCATTCAATACGAGTGGGGCGGCCATGATTATGCCGACGTATTAGCGGGCTTAGAGGCCGCACTAGCCAATAATCCTTGGATTGACTCGGAACGGGTAGCTATAGCCGGCGGGTCTTATGGCGGCTATATGACCGCCTGGGCCATAGGGCATACCAACCGTTTCAAAGCGGCTATCTGTAGCCGGCCGGTTATCCATTGGGCAGCCGAGGTGGGCACAACCGATGGTGGCTGGCGCTGGATGCGTCGTGCTAAGGATGTGGCCCCTTGGGTTGACGACACCTGGTATAAACAGCAGTCGCCCTGGTCTTACATGGAGAATATGCAGACGCCCGTCTTGATCGAGGTGCAGGAAAACGACCTGCGCTGCCCCATTGAGCAGGGAGAAATGCTCTATTCGGGCCTCAAGTTCCTCGATAAGGCACCGGTAAAGTTCGTACGCTATCCCAATGAATTCCACGGCATGAGCCGTAATGGTCAGCCGTGGCACCGGGTGCATCGCTTGCATATGATTGTGGACTGGTTGCAGCAATACCTCTAAAACCGACTCTTAGCGCGGGCCGTGGAAGTATTCCACGGCCCCTAACTTGCGCTTAAGATATAGAAGTGAATATATGACTTGAAGGGGCAGATGACGGCAGGAAAAGAGGAGTAAACTGCCGAAATGTGAGTGGGTACAGGTTGGAGGGCACAATTTTGCCCCTGATATTAATAGGAGGGAGATAAATGTTACTAATCAAAAACGGCAAGATTTACACCATGGCCGGCGAAGTCATTGAAAACGGTTGCATTCTTGTCCAAGATGGCAAGATCGTCGAAGTAGCTCCGCATATCGATGCCCCGGCCGATGCGGAAGTGATTGATGCGGGCGGCCGTATGGTCATCCCCGGCATGATCGATGCCCACTGTCACCTGGGCATGTGGGAAACGGCCATCGGGTTTGAAGGTGACGATGGCAATGAAATGACCTCGCCTGTCACCGCCCAATTGCGCGCCATCGATGGTATCAATCCCATGGATAAGAGCTTCCAAGAAGCCCTTGAAGGCGGTGTGACCACCGCTTGCACCGGCCCTGGCAGCGCCAACGTAATTGGCGGCACCTTTGTGGCTATGAAAACCTACGGTGATCGTGTCGACGATATGATCATCAAAGAGCCGGTGGCTATGAAATGTGCCTTCGGCGAAAATCCGAAGCGGGTCTACAATGCCCAGAAGAAGTTGCCCACTACCCGTATGGGCACGGCAGCTGTGATTCGCGAAGCCCTGATGAAGGCCAAACGTTATCTGGCTGCTATCGAGCAGGCCGGCGATGATATGTCTAAGTTGCCCGCCTTCGATATGCAATCGGAAGCTCTGTTGCCCGTATTGCGGAAAGAAATACCGCTTAAAGCCCATGCCCATCGGGCCGATGCTATCTTCACCTCAATTCGCGTTGCTCGCGAATTTGCCGTGAACATTACTCTCGACCACTGCACCGAGGGTCACTTAATTGCCCATCATCTGGCTAAGGAAGGCCTGCCGGCCATTGTTGGCCCCAGCTTTGGCCATCGTACCAAGTATGAGTTAATCAACAAGACCTTCGACACTCCTGGTATCCTGCAACGGGCTGGCGTAAAGGTTGCTATCTGCACCGACTCGCCGGTTAACCCGCTGGAGTCGCTACCGCTGATGGCCGGTATGGCTGCCGCTGCCGGCATGGATAGGATGGAAGCTCTTAAGGCTATCACCATCAATGCGGCCGAAATTATTGGCATCGCCGATCGCGTGGGTAGCCTAGAGCCGGGTAAGGATGCAGACATCGTCATCTACGATGGCCATCCTTTCCAGGTGGAAGGTAAGACCTGGAAGGTGCTCGTCGACGGCGAAGTCGTTTTCTCCCGTGAGTAATTAGTAAAATAAATAATTAAGTGCCCGCGTTAAGCCATAAACGCGGGCGCTTTTATTTGTATATGTACCCTAAACTAGTTTCATTTATTAAGTTAGTAACGTATAATATATATGAACATATGAGCAATCATTCATATGAATATTGCTAGAAATTGAGAGGAGGGAGGTCGTGCCCGACTTAGATTTTGCTGCTTGTTGTTCCGAACATGAGATACACGAATGTGCCATTGAGCGTGCCCGGAGGGCGTTGCCACCAGAACGGCAGGTACAGCGACTGGCCGACGTTTTTAAAGCCATGGGTGACCCTACCCGCTTGCGTATTATTCTAGCTTTGCGGGTGGGCGAACTGTGCGTCTGCGATCTGGCCGCAGTGCTGAACATGAGTCAGTCGGCCATTTCCCACCAGCTACGTATTCTGCGGGGGCTACACCTGGTGCGCAATCGCCGGGAAGGCAAAGAAGTTTATTATAGCTTAGACGATGACCATGTGATCAGCATGCTGGCTCAGGCGGCCGATCACGTCAGGCATACCTTAGAAAGGGAGGAATAGAATATGCATCAAAATGAACATCACCACCATCATTCTGCCACTTGTAACTGTGGTTGCCAGCATGCCCATACTTCAGCAGACGTGGCACCCGTTGAATCACAGC
>JAAYGE010000003.1 GCA_012727835.1 Bacillota bacterium | reverse complement strand
TCCTAGCCCCCTTCTGTGGTTCGGGCACCTTGCCCATCGAAGCTGCCCTAATAGGCCGCAACATGGCACCGGGCCTGAAGCGGAGTTTTGCGGCAGAGCAGTGGCCCCGCTTATCATCGAAAATGTGGCAAAGGGTGCGGGAAGAAGCGGAAGCAGCCATTGATTGGGAGCGACCGTTAGAAATTATGGGCACCGATATCGATGGTGCCATACTAAAGGCGGCCCGCCAAAATGCCCAGCGGGCCGGTGTTTTTGCTGCCATTCACTTTCAACAGATGCCGGTGAATGAAGTCCGAACCAGCCGGCAATATGGGGTGATGATTACCAACCCACCCTACGGGGAGCGTCTGCGCGATCGTCCAGCGGTGGCCAAGCTTTATAAAGAGCTGGCGGCTACCATTAAACCTTTGGACAGCTGGTCCTTTTACATTCTGACCGCCTTTCCTGAATTTGAACGGACTTTTGGACGCATCGCCGACCGCAAGCGCAAGCTCTATAACGGAGACCTGCTTTGCTATTATTACCAGTATTATGGACCTCGACCACCCCGCTAAAAAATTACTCCTTTGTTGAGCCTCTGGGGCATTAAATAATCCCAACGGGGCAAATTAATGACAAAGGAGATGGGACTATGGATAAAGTAGCATTAGCGCTGGTAATCATCGGCGCCCTTAACTGGGGATTAATCGGCCTTTTTGGCCTCGACTTAGTAGCTACCCTCTTTGGTGGACCCAACGCGATACTAAGTCGCATCGTGTACACCCTGGTTGGGTTAGCCGGACTCTGGTCGTTAACCCTTCTCTTCACCGATGACCGGGAAATGAGAAAAAACAGGTAAGTACAAAAGACTAGGACCCGGGCCTCTAGGCCCGGGTCCTGGTTTTCTTATCAGCGAGAGTGACGGGAACGCCACAGCAGGACCATTCCTGCCACTATAAGTGCTATGGCTAGCACTGTTTCAAAGGATACACCGTACAAATTCTCTAGGATTATGAAAACCCCCACCGCCGTTATAATACCCCCAGGAATAGCCAGGGGGGCATAGGGGCCGCCCTGTAGGCTGGCACCAAGAAAAGCTAGGCCCGGTGCTAGCACCCACCCGGCCTGTACCCAAATAAGATAATCCAGCCCCTTCAGGGTGCACCAAAAGGGTACACTTAAGAAGACAAACAAGAGGGCGGGGAACAGGAAACCGGGATTACCGGCCAGATAAAGGACTAAAAAGTACCCGCCTAGCGCCAAGAACAGGAGGGCTACAACTTCTACACCTAGTTGCAGGTAGCCCAAATTGGCCGCCAAAGCCAAGCAGCCAAAAATAATCAGAACCGTCCCCAAAATAATTCCGCTAATTTTTTTGGTCATGCTACACCCCCACCTGCCGCTGGATGATCGCCTATGGTTTTAACCAGTCACTCTCCGGCTTGGCAATCAAACGGGCATTATTATAAGCCATGTCAATAGTTAATAGGGTGCGCCCCTGGTAAATAGAACCTTCTTTATAAATGACGAGGGCGGCATTGGGCACGCTACTTTCTAAGCAGAGGGGCAACAACAGCTGCACTCGCCCCTCATAGTACTGAGGCACCGCCAAGCGATAATTGGTGGCCACTTTTTTCTTTGCCAGATTCACTGCACCACTAAATATGTTCATTAATAGCTCCCGTTGCCCCGTGTTCTGAAAAATCCTGGGCAAGCGAGCGATATTATTAGGGTTGTTCAAAATATGTTCCACATTAACTCGGATCTCCAGTCGATAGTCGAATATGAGGTCGGAAATATCGGTGAAATATTCGGCCCTCGTAGGCAGTGGTACGAAATCATTAAGCTCTAAATCGCTTTCCCGCACAAAACCCATCATGTACCAGGGCTGGGCACCCTCCCTGCGGTTGCGGGTAAAATAGCCAAAGATCTGCTCGTAATTATCGGTGTAAAGCCCCGTATTAAAACAGGCCTTATCACCGACAATTGCTATTTTACTCTGTTTAAATTTAGGATTATCGGTGCCATCATATTCCTCTTTTAGACGTTTAAAAGTGTGGTGGATGTAATTGTATAAAATGGGATGTTTATATTGCTGCTGCTCCGGGGTGGGGTTACGAAATTGCCAGACTTCCTCTGCAGCCATTTTACTTAACTCATCCAGCATGGCCTCAAAATCTTTGCAGTAGGCAAATTCAAATAGAGGCCATCTTCTATCCGTATTAGCTATAGAAGTTGACAACTGTCTCAGTCCTTTCTTGGTATGTTGTTGGTATCAACATTCGCCGCCGGGGTACCCGTCTCCTTTTTCCCTCAGGCATTTTCAGCATTTTATAGCAGGTAAAAGCCCGGGCATGGCCAAACAGTAATTAAGAAAACTCTACGAAAGGACTGAAACTATTCTATGCTCTTTTCCCGTTTTCCCCGCGTTCACCTGGCCGATCTACCTACTCCTCTACAACATCTGCACCGCTTTGGTGCCTCAGTGGACCACCCCCAACTCTATATCAAGCGGGATGATTTTATGTCCTTGGGTATGGGAGGTAATAAGCTACGCCATTTGGAATTCTGGATGGGAGCCGCCTTGGAGCAGGGGGCCGACCTGGTAGTGGCCTGTGGTCGCCCCGAGTCGAATCAATGCCGATTAACCGCCGCTGCCGCTGCCAAACTGGGCCTCGATTGCATTCTGGTACATAACACAGAGCCGCCTGGCTTCTTACAGGGCAACATCCTGCTCAGCCATCTCTTTGGAGCCCAATCGATCTACCTGGGCGAAACCGATGAAGAAACAAGGCAGCAAGAGGCGGTGGCTTTAGTAGAGCGTCTAAAGGCGGAAGGGCGCAAACCATATCTGATCGGAGATGTGGCTTTGGGTTGCCTAGGCTATGTAAACGCCGCCATCGAATTGCACCAGCAGGCTCTAGCCCGGGACATCGCCCTGCGGCAAGTGGTGATCGTGGGTGCTATGGGAGCCACGGCCGCCGGTTTCCTGTTTGGCACCGCCCTTTTAGGCCATCCCTTTCATGTGCATGTGATCAGTGTGGAGTATTCCCGGGAAGTACTTTGGTCTATTCTGGAACGGAATTTCAACGCCATTGGCTCTCTACTGGGGATTAGACCCAACGTCACCCTGGAGGAGGTGGCCACTATACACATGGACTACTTGGGGCCCGGCTACGCCTTACCGACTCCCGAAGCTATCCAAGCGACACGTGACCTGGCACAAACAGAGGGGATTCTGCTAGAAAGCGTATATACCAGTAAAACCGTCTGGGGCTTACGTGACCTGGTGGCCCGGGGCATCATCTCCCGGCAGGCGGCCGCCTGTGTAATTCACACCGGCGGCGGACCGGCCTTGTTTGGGCAGGCCCAACTATACCAACCGAAGAAATAGACATAGGAAGCAAAACAGGGTTCCCCTTGCGGATAACCCAGTTTTCTTACATCTATTCCTTTTTGGCGAGCCAGAGGCCATGGAGGTTACAGTACTCGCGAGCCTCGGTTACCTTTTCAAAGGGTGCACAGAAAACTGCAACGGGTGGCTGGCCGGGCTTTAGGTACTCCCGATAGACTTGGCCGTCGGCAACAATTTCAATCCATTCGATCCAGTGCTCGTCAATCATCGGGTGGTCAACGCTACCTACTTTCACGCGGGTGCCCTCGGGGGCAGGTTCGATCACGGGAACGTGCTTCTCATAGGCGCTATCGGCGGTTTGCGGTGCCATATGTTCCATGGGCTGACCGCAGCAAACCAGCTTGCCTGCGGCACCGTGTACCACTTCCACGATATTACCGCATACGTTGCACTTGTAGACCTGTCTTAATTCGGTCATATTAAACACCCTCCTTCGGTTTCTCTTGATATAAGTATAGTAATAATTATTATTAAGGTCAAGGGCCTTTGAGAAAAATACCAAAAATATTGTGCTGGGCATGCAAAGGGGCTGTTGCACAAGTTATGCGACAGCCCCCAAGTACTCCTGTAGTGCTTGCGGGCCGTGGTCATACTAGAGCGCCTGTGGCCACAAAGGTCTGCATTGCTAAAACAATACAGTAGCTGCCTCCGCCTTGCTACACAAACGGCGCTCTAGCCATGGCTTACCC
>JAAYGE010000032.1 GCA_012727835.1 Bacillota bacterium | reverse complement strand
GCCCCTGTTCTGCTAATGGTTTTTATAACTCTCGCAAACTCCTGATTAACGGGGTAAGAGAAGTCTGCTTTTCCAGTTGCCAAACTAAATCCACCAGAAACTGCTGCTTTTCCGATCCGCAAGCGTCCTGGGTTAGGGCACGAAACTTCCCGACCAGTTCTTCGTCGGTCGGAGGCACTTTCCAGCGAGGAGCATCGGTCTCGCCCCGTAGGACCGAGCCATCCTGCAGGCGAATGCTAACGATGCTCCCCCTTTTACCAAAGGGGCCGGTGCCATAGGCTTGGTGTTTTATCACCTTTACTTTTTCCCGCAGTGCAAGGTAACGCTTATCTTGCAGCTTCTCTGGGGTAAAGGCCTCCGGTGACAGCCGCCCTTCAATCAAGGCGTAGGCCACCGTATAACTCAGGGAGAGTCGAGCCGATGAGGGATTCAAATCGTCCCCCACACCCTGATCCAAATCATAGGAGTAGGGATAGGTGGCCACTTCCACCTCCACAATCTGCTCCGGATTGATGGGATGCCGGCTCAACAAATCGAGAACGACGGTCATGGCCGGGTGAACCGAGTAACAAGCCGG
Source organism: Bacillota bacterium (assembly GCA_012727835.1). Next base: position 4,782 of record JAAYGE010000032.1, on the reverse strand, counting down.
GAACTCTTTAAAGGAAATATCGTTGATAAAGAAATGGTCCCCTGGCGGCACATCCGTACCCTTTTCGCCGGCAAAGATGGCCTTTAGTGACTTGGGGCCATCCAAAATATGAATCGGTCCGGTTAGACCCTTTTTCGCCCCTTCCACAGCTATTAGACATAGATAGGCTCCCCAGCCCCCATAGAAATCTTTAGCATCAGCCCCTTCAATGAAGCTAACAAAGGGGCACACGGGTAACAAAGAAGCTGTAAGGGCTAGGGCGTGGTGCAATTGTTCCGCCGTCAGATTGTAGATCTAGCCGGCGGTGGCAGCAGCTGCCAGGCCACCAACTAACCCGGGGCCATGGAGCCCCAGTTCCCGCACCTTATCGGTGGCCATCAGCCCCAAGCGCAGACAGATATCGTAACCGAATACTACCGCCCGCAACACGTCGGATACTGCGGCCCCCGTATGCTCATAGGCGGCAAAAGCGGCCGACCAAACATAAACGCCCGGGTGGACCGACGCTCCAATACCCGAGCAATCATCCAGCTCGATATTAGACGTCCGGGCCCCATTAGCAAAAGCAGCTAAGGCCGGTGCAACCAGTTGGGGCTGCCCCCAAATGCTGGCCGTTCCTTCCCCCTGCCCCATGGCCATAATCAATGCCAGTAACTCGGGGCAACAATCGTGCTTGGCCGCATAGATACTACAGCCCAGGTAATCAATTAGCGCCCGCTTCACCTGATGGAGAGATCTGGCGTCGATATCCTCAACTTTGTAGCCATGAAAATACTCCACTAAATCCTGCAAATAGGTCTTCCCCATCGACTATACACCCTCATTCATTTCAACTTGGGATCTAGCGCATCGCGCAACCCGTCTCCAATTAGATTGAGTGTTATTACTGTCAACATGATAGCTAAACCGGGAAACAGAACCATATGGACATGATCCCGCATAAAACCACGAGAAGCAGCCAGCATGGCTCCCCACTCGGGGGTGGGTGGTTCTATTCCCAGGCCCAAAAAACCCAGAGTGGCAGCTAAGGTAATGGCCGTTCCCACCCCTAGAGTGGCCTGTACAATAATCGGTGCCATTATGTTGGGCAGAATATGCCGCACAATTATGCCCGGGTGGGTTGCGCCCAAGGCCCGCGCCGCCTCCACATATACCTGGTTCTTGACACTTAGGGTGGAGGCGCGGGCAATGCGGGCAAAGGCGGGCACCGAGCTAATAGCAACAGCCAGCATGGTATTGGTTAAGCCGGGGCCTAAGGTGGCTGCCATGGATATGGCCAAAACGGTGCGCGGAATAGCCATCAAAATCTCTACACAACGCATAATAACTAAATCAAGCCAGCCTCCAAAGTAGCCGGCCATTACTCCCAACAGGCACCCGCCCAGGGCCCCTCCCGCCAGAGAAACAAAACCTACTTTAAGGGAGACACGGCCTCCATGCAGGATGCGGCTGAAAATATCGCGCCCCAAATGGTCGGTTCCCATCAAATGTTGCCTGGAAGGCGGTTCCAGGACACGGGTATGGGCTTGGTAAGCATAGGGGTAGGGCGCAATATAATCGGCCAACAGAATCAGCCAGCAGATTAGAAGAAAGACAAGAAAACTGATAACCACCAACGGATTGCGGCGCATCCGTTTAAACACATCCATTATATATGTGGTTGTAATTTCACCAGTCATATCAATAGCCCCCCGCCTGGTTCTCTATCTCATCCCGGATGCGCGGGTCCAGCAATCCATAAAGTATGTCTAGCCCCAGGTTGAGGAGGCTAAAGAATAGGGCCAGCACTAACACTCCGCCCTGTACCAGGGGGTAATTTCTAGCCTTAATGGCATCGAGCATCATTTTGCCCACACCAGGAATGGCAAATATCTGCTCGTTTACAACAGCGCCTCCAAGGACGCTGGCCAACTGCATGCCTACCACCGTGGTTATAGGAATGAGGGCATTGCGCAAGGCATGTCTTAGTACCACTACCTTTTCCGCCAAGCCTTTAGCACGGGCAGTACGCACATAATCATGCCGCACCGTCTCTAGTAGACTGGAACGGGTCATGCGGGCAAAGGTGGCAATGGATACGGTACTAATACTGATTACCGGCAAAATATAATACTGGGGCCCATACATCCCCGAGGGCGGTAGCCAGCCCAAGCGGACGGCAAAGAATAAAACCAGCAACAGGGCCAGCCAAAAACTAGGCATGGTCAGACCTAACAAGGACAGTATCCGGGCCAGATTATCAATCCAAGTGTTTTGTTTGACGGCAGATACAACACCTAAAGGAATACCCACGACCATGGCGAAGCCGATGCTGAGCAGGGCCAGCCTGGCCGTAACCGGTAGCCGGGCCCTAATTTCCGCGGTGACGGGCAGTCCCGTTTGGTAAGAAGTACCCAAGTCACCGCGCAGTACCCCTCGCAAATAGGAGACGTATTGATGCAAGAAGGGCTCGTTGAGCCCCATTTTTTCTCGCAAGGCCTGTACCTCTTCCTCACTGGCCGTGTCCCCTAGAATGATACGGGCCGGGTCGCCCGGCGAAAAATAAAGCATGGTGAATACAATAAGGGTTAATCCCAACAACATGGGCAGGGTAATAAGCAGACGTTTAATTATTAGTTTGTGCATCGACTGCTTTTACCCCCCTTTCTATTCCGCGAAGCGAATACGGGTTAAATCAGGACACAGGTTGGGATAAAAGGGCAAGTTTTCTATACGACTGCTAGCACCGTAGGCACTCTTAGGATAGGCCACCGGCAACGTATAGAGTTTGCTCCAGAGATAATCCTGCAACTCCTGATAGACCGCACTGCGTTCCTCCTGATCGTAGCTCATCTTGCCTTTTTCTAACAACTCGTCCACATGACCATCGTTATGCCGTAAAGAAATGGTTCGATGGGTAGGCCAAGCCAGCAGGGCCGCATCCGGATCAGGAATTACCGCCGTGTTGGTCATGAGTGAGACCGGAATTTCGCCATTGTTATTCATAGTGGTGAAGGTGGCCAAATCCACCACCTGCACCGTCGTGTTCACGCCGACTTGCTTCCACATGTTCTCAATTACTTCGGCGAAAGCCAAGTTGACCCGGCTTTCATAAGTAATATAGGTAATATCTAGACCATCGGCATAGCCGGCTTCCATCAACAGGGCCTTAGCCTTCTCTGGATTGTATTCCCATGGTCCCAGTTTCTTGTAGCCGAAGATATTGGGCGAATAATAACTATCGGCCACATCGGCCTGCCCCTGCCATACGGTTTTCACCAATGACTCCAGATCTAAAGCGTGGGCCAAAGCTTTCCGCACCCGGATATCGGAAAACAACGGCATAGAATTGTTAAAGCAGAGGAAGGAAATACCGTGGGTCTTACCGCCGATCAGCTGTGTATTGGCCCCCTTATCGATCCGTTCCCAGTCGGCCGGTGCCAGATCGAAGGCAATATCAACGCCGCCCGTTTCCAATTCAATGCTGCGAGATGCGGCTTCCACTATAAAGCGAGCCGTAAATTTATCAAAAGCTAGCGGCTCTCCCCAGTAATTTTGGTAGGTCTCCAATTCAATGCGGTCGCCGGCAAACCAATTGGCAAACCGCATGGGGCCGGTACCGATAGGCTTGCGACCCAACTCCTCCCGACTGCTGGCTTCGTAGACAGCTTTGCTGATCATAGCCCCCCGGTGGGAAGCTAAAGCCTCCAATATGGGCGCATAGGCATATTTAAGCTTCACATCGATGGTGGTAGGATCGTGAATCACACTGCCGGCGATATCCAGGCAGCCAAATAGATTCTTAGTAAAGGAGCTCTCAGCAGCCACTGCCAGCGAATATAAAACGTCCTCCGCTGTAAATTTGCTGCCATCGTGGAAGGTCACATCGTCCCTCAGCTTAAACCGCAAAGTAGTGTCATCGAGAAACTCCCACTCGGTGGCTAACCAGGGATAAAACTCGCCGTTATCATCCTTTTTGATTAGAGGTTCAAAGACCAGAGTGGTGCAGATAAAACCGTTTTGATTAGAATGGGCGTAAGGATCTAAAGTTTGCGGTTCTCCCGGCAAAGCAATAGTCAATGCCCTATCCTGCTTCGCTCCTCCTTTACACCCCACCAAACTAGTTACAACCATCAGCAATACTAGAGTTGATACCAGCACTCGTTTTGTCGACAAACGCATCTATCTTTCCTCCATTTATCAACTACTCCTTGGCTATTATATAGCAAACCGAGCCGGTGAGCAAAAATAGAAAGATAATGCTGCTTACTGCTGGTCCCCACCATGGGGTGTCCTCTGAAAGCTGCCACGCAAAATGTTTGCACCATTCGCCACCAGGTAGATAGCTACGATTGTCGAACCCAACAAATCAACGTACCACGCCGCTGGCGTAGCTGGAGCAACAGCTACGACGGTGAGGGCTATGGTAACACAAGCATCCACCAACGACTTAGCCCGATAAAGCTTGCTTTGCCCTGCCAGAATGGGATTGGGGTCGCTTCGATTAAGTTTACTATAGCGCAGCCAAAACCAGGTGTTGGTTATCATCCCCAAGACTGCTATTACCAGTCCAGGGATAACATTTCCCCGCTGTCTGTTGGATGTGAGCAAAGCTATACACAGCATACCTATTCCCGATAAGACCATGGCTGCCCCGACGCATCCATTGGCAACCCTCTCCCAACGTTCCTTATAGGCATCATCGGGCTGCACCTGCCGGTGCACAAGACGGAAAACCATCCAAGATACAAAAAGGGCCACCAATTCGGCGGTGCGCCTAACAAAATCAGCCAACTGGGTGGC
>JAAYGE010000031.1 GCA_012727835.1 Bacillota bacterium | reverse complement strand
GGTATACTGACCGGAAAGACAAAGTTTAGCTAAAGCGAAGACGGGTAAGCCCCCCGTCCGTTCCGGTGAGAACGGACCATCACCATCCAAGGCATTGTTGACATCAATAACACGGCCACGGTAATGGGCACCAACCGATATACCGCCACCCAAATGGGCAACCACCAGATTGGCATCTTTGTACTCTTTACCCAGTTGAGTTGCAGCCCGGCGGGCTATAGCCTTTTGGTTGAGGGCATGAAAAATGCTCTTGCGTTGAATCAAAGGCGAACCGGAAAGACGGGCCACATCGGTCAATTCATCCACCACCACCGGGTCTACGATAAAGGCTGGGATACCATATTCGCGGGCAATATCATAGGCCAGAAGCCCTCCCAAATCAGAGGCGTGTTCGCCCAGAGACCTGTCCCGCAAATCGGAAAGCATAGCTTCATTAACCTTGTAGGTACCCCCGGGAATTGGTCGTATTACTCCTCCTCGCCCCACCACGGCAGCTAAGTCGCCTATCTCCACCCCCGCCTCCTGTAACGCCTCTAGTACAGCTTCCTTGCGAAAGTGATATTGATCCACGATCCGTTCATATTTAGCCAATTCTTGCCCTGAATGACGTAGGATCTGTTCTAACACCAAATCTTCATTAACGAAAATAGCAATCTTAGTGCTCGTAGAACCAGGGTTTATCACTAGCAATTTATGCATCATTTTCTCTCCTATTCGGCCATCAAAACGGCAGTTGCAATTGAGTGTAGCTTTGCTTCTGCGCTATCGGAACGCGAAGTGAGAATGATAGGCGCCGCCGCTCCGGCAATGATGCCGGCTATTTTGCCCTTTCCTAAGTAAATTAAAGTTTTATAAACTACATTGCCAACTTCGATAGCCGGTACCAGTAAAATATCGGCCTGACCAGCCACAGGACTCTTTATTCCTTTGTGGTTAGCCGCTTCCATGGAAACCGCCCCATCCAAGGCCAAGGGCCCATCCACAAGGCAATTCTTTATCTGACCTCGGTCGGCCATCTTAGCCAGTAGGGCCGCATCCATGGTGGCCGGCATATCCGGGTTGACCTGCTCAAAGGCAGTAATGACGGCCACCTTAGGACACTCGATACCCAGCTTATGCGCTATTTCTACCGCGTTTTCAATCAACTGGGCCTTTTGCTTCAGGTCGGGAGCAATATTCATGCCTCCATCGGTCATCAGCAGGAGGCGGCCATAGCCCTGGGGCTCCATAATAGCCACATGGCTAAGCACCCGCCCCGTTCGCAAACCAATCTCTTTATCCAACACTGCGCGAAGAAGATCGGCCGTGTTGAGTAAACCCTTCATGAGCATTTGTGCTTGACCGCAGCGGACAAGGGCGACTGCCTTACGTGCCGCGCCTCCTGGCGTCGGTTCATCGACTATCTCCGCCCGCTTAAGATCAAAATTCACCTGGGCCGCCGCCTGTCGAATCTTTTTCGCGTCACCAACCAAAATGGCGGTAGCGAGACCCCGTTCTTCCGCATCTTTGATAGCTGCCAAAACCTCTGGATCGTGAGCGGCAGCTACAGCAATCTTCTTATTACCTCCTTTGGCTTCAGCAGCGGCTAAGATTGCATCCAAACTCTTAAGCATGACAATCAGCCTCCTTATACGATGCGGCTTGTTGCTGGCCAGAGAGTACACGCCAAGCACCCTCGGCCAAAGCCCGCATTTCATATTCACCCGGCACAATACGTACCGGTGCAATATAGCTGACAAAATCAGCTATACGTTCGGTTAAATATGTAGAATGGGCTAAACCACCGGTCAGAATAATCGCATCCACCTGCCCCCAAAGCACGGTGGCCATAGCTCCTATTTCTTTAGCAATTTGAAAAACCATCGCCTCTAGCACCAGGCGAGCAGAAGCATCGCCCTGCTTGGCTCGGGCTACAGCAGCGCGGGCATCATTACTCCCCAAATAGCCCACCAGTCCCGATTGGCCGTTGAGCAATTTCCCAAGTTGAGAAATCGTATATCTGCCGGAGAAAGCGAGTTTTACGATTTCCCCTGCTGGCAGACTGCCTGCCCGTTCTGGAGAAAAGGGGCCCCCCTGATTGGCATCGTTATAATCGAGAATACGTCCCCCCTGCACAGGAGCAATAGAAATGCCACCTCCCAGGTGGGCCACTACGAAATTGGTATCTATTAGCTCTCTACCCATACTAGTTGCTACGCGCCGAGCGACGGCGCGAATGTTTAAAGCATGACCTAACGAAAGTCGGGGTATTTGGGGTAACCCCGAAATACGGGCTAGAGGTGTAAATTCATCTACCGATACCGGGTCGACCACAAAGGCGGGTACTTGTCTCGAGTCGGCTATCCCCTTGGCCAACAAACCTCCTAGGTTGGAGGCGTGCTCGCCCCGAATACCCTTTTGAAGATCAGCTACCATAGCCTCATCCACCAAATAGGTGCCGCTGGGAATAGGTTTAAGCAAACCACCCCGACCCACGACGGCGGCCAACTGGGGCTCTCCGTTATGGGCCAAAAAGGATTCCACACTCTGTAAGCGAAATTGATATTGATCGCTGATATGCGTGAATCGGGCCAGTTCAGCGGTAGAATGCTGTATATTGGCTCCATACCACAACTCCAGCCATTGACTGTTTTTGAAGAGGGCTAGTCGTGTTGACGTAGAGCCCGGGTTAATGGCGAGTATATACTGGGATGCAGACATAGTGCTCCCCCTTGCCATGGCAAAGCAATAAGCCCCTTGCGGAGCTTATTCTGCTTATCTTAGGATGACATCTCCAGCCGCATACGGTCGGCAACCATGGCGATAAATTCTGAGTTGGTCGGTTTACCGCGGCGGGTATCAACGGTAAAGCCGAAGGTACGATTAATGGCATCTATGCTACCCCTACCCCAGGCGACCTCAATGGCGTGGCGAATGGCGCGTTCGACACGGCTAGGGGTGGTATTAAACTCGGCGGCAATCTTCGGATACAGTATTTTAGTAATGCTATTAATAAGTTCACTTTCCTCGGTAACTAAGCTGATACCATGACGCAAATATGCATAACCGCGTATATTGGCGGGGATGCCTAGTTCATGTAAGAAATTGCTAATCCTAGCCTCCAGGTTAATTGATTTTTTCGCGTTGTCGGAAAGCACCACGGCCACCGGCTCGTTATTGACCAGCTGCCTAATACGAGTAACCAGTGTTT
>JAAYGE010000030.1 GCA_012727835.1 Bacillota bacterium | reverse complement strand
GCCTACGGGTGTGGGCAAAACCACCACCATAGCCAAGTTAGCCGCCCATGCGGTTTTACGTCGTAAACTACAAGTGGCTCTAGTTACCTTTGATACCTACCGGATAGCGGCGGTAGATCAATTGCGGACCTATGGGGAAATATTGGGGGCCCCGGTGGAGGTGGTCCTCACGCCCGCCGATATTCGGGAAAAGATGGAGCAGTTAAGCGGATACGATGTCATCTTTGTGGATAGTGTGGGCCGTAGTCAACAGAATATGATGCAGCTATCCGAGCTGAAGGCCTTCTTAGAAGCCGTCGCCGCCGACGAGATTTTCTTAACCATCAGCTCCACCACCCAGTATGAGGTAATGCAGGAGATTGTAGAAAACTATCAAACTACCAAACCAACGGCACTGGTTTTTACAAAGTTAGATGAAGCTAGACGTTACGGTCCTCTAATGAACCTGCTATTGAATACTGGTTTGCCCGTTGCCTATCTAACTAACGGCCAAGATGTGCCCGATGATTTGTTGCAACCGGCCCCCGAGGATTTGATTCAGCTATTTATAGGGGAAGGTCAGGCATGAAAGATCAAGCACAACGCCTACGCAGCCTAGTTGCCGCCGCAGGAATTCATAGGCCCTTGAGCGAAACTACTAGCCAGGCACGGGTGATTAGCATTACCAGCGGGAAGGGCGGTGTGGGCAAGACAACTCTGGCTGTCAATCTGGCTTTGGCCGCACAGAAAGCCGGATTGTCTACCGTTCTATTCGATGCCGATCTGGGGTTGGCCAATATAGACATTGTGTTGGGGCTATTGCCCAGCTATAACCTGATGCACGTGTTAAGAGGAGAAAAAACAATTAGCCAGATAACTTATGAGGGCCCAGAAGGTTTGAGGTTGGTGGCAGGAGGGTCGGGGTGGGCCGAACTGGCCAATCTGAACAAATCCCAGCTGGGAAAATTTATTGCCGGCTTAGCCGAATTGGATAGCACCAGCGATCTAATCCTTGTTGATACGGGCGCCGGGCTCTCCGAAAGCGTACTAAGCTTCTTAAGCGCTTCCCAGGAAATAATTGTGGTTACTACCCCCGAACCGACCGCCATTACCGATGCTTATGCGGTAATAAAACAGCTCAGCAAGCAGGAAAACAAATGCCTACATGTGGTCGTCAATCGGGCCCGCCATAGGCAGGAAGCCGAAGCAGTTTTCCGGAAGATTGCTACTACAGCCAATCGCTTTCTGCAAGTTGACCTGAACTTTGCCGGTTGGATACCGGAGGATAGTTTGGTTACTAGGAGTATAATTCGCCAGCAACCAGTCGTTCTACAGTATCCCAATAGTGGAGTGGCGGCGGCTATTTGTCGACTCCAGACCGTATTATTCTCAAGCGCTGCACCTAAAGAAGACGGTTTACGGGCCTTTTTCTCTCGACTTGCCCGCTTCTTAGGAGGCTAGGGGGTGTCTCAGTTTAACCTACGCCAAAAGCTGAATATAGGTCAAAGACTAAATGTTACCTGGAATAAGAAAGTCTATTCCAGCCTCCTGATGGATATTGGTAATAACTACTTGGATATAGGAGTTCTTCAGTCCTTAGGGGAACAGATTTATCTGGCCCCCGGTTCCCAGGTTATTATCGGCTTTGGTATTCCTGAAAGCGGATATTACCGCTTTCAGACCACCGTGTTAGCCGAAATAGCTGAGCCGGGACCGGCGGTGCGCGTTGCCTATCCCACCCAAATTGAACGGGTGCAACAACGACGCCATTATCGATTGTCAATTTCGCTTCTTTTCAGTTTCCGGGTGATCAATGACCTCCAGTCCCATCGTTCATTTATCACCCACCAAGGGCAAACGGTAGACATTAGCGGTGGAGGAATGCAGTTTGTGAGCCAGGAGGATCTAAAATACGGTGACCGGTTGGAAATCGATTTGCCCTCTATTTTAGGTGTAGCCTCCGGGACGATCGGCACAGTTTTGCGTACAGCTGATAATTTTGATGGTACCTATCAAGCTAGTGTTCAGTTCGAAAATATGGATAGACAGCAGGAGGAGGCTATTATCCGTTTCATTTTTCAAGAACAGGTACGCCGTCGCCGTATGCAATTGTAGCTTACTTAGGAGAGGACAACTTATGAGGGAAAAAATGAATCTGGTGCGAGTCTTGGTGGTAGATGATTCGGCCTTCATGCGACGTCTACTAACAGACCTTTTAGAGTCATCGGGCCAGATCCAAGTGGTAGGTTTTGCCCGTAACGGTATCGACGCGGTGGCCAAAAACCAGCGTCTTCTGCCCGATGTAATTACTCTCGATATTGAGATGCCGGAAATGGATGGCTTGACCGCTTTATCCGAGTTGATGCGCACCCGCCCCGTGCCGGTAGTGATGTTGAGTTCCCTGACCCAATCGGGGGCGAGGGAGACAATCGAAGCCCTATCTCGTGGTGCCATCGATTTTGTGGGCAAGCCGGGCTCTCCGCAAGAAGTTCTTGCCAGCGACTTACGCCAAGAGATAGTTGATAAGGTGCTGCAAGCCGCCCAAGTCGAGGTTACTAAACTGACTCCTTTCACCCCGCCGTCAATCACTGCCCCAGCTGCTTTACAACCACCAGCCAGCAGGCGTCCCTCCAAATCTATCGGGGGAGAAGCATTGAGATTGGTGGCCATAGGCACCTCCACCGGCGGCCCTAGGGCCCTGCATGAGGTGATGGGGCAACTGCAGCCCGATGGCAAGACCGCCTATCTGATCGTACAACACATGCCTAAAGGGTTTACCCGTTCTTTAGCGGAACGTTTAGATAGTATTTCCGAACTGACTGTAAATGAAGCCACTGAAGGCCCCGTTGAACCCGATCATGCCTATATTGCCCCGGGTGACTATCATATGACGGTCCAGCTGGTCAATGGGCAGCCCCATTTGCGCTTAACCCAAACACCACCGGTGAACGGGCATCGGCCAGCGGTTGATGTGCTCTTTGATTCGTTGGCGGTTAAGCCCGGTCTATGTCAGGTGGCAGTCATATTAACCGGTATGGGGTCGGATGGAGCTAAAGGAATAGCTGCTCTTAAGGCGGCCGGTGCCTAGACGATTGCTGAAGATGCATCAACAGCTGTAATCTTTGGTATGCCGAGGGCGGCGATCATGACTGGGGCAGTAGATAGAATTGTTTCATTGCCACAAGTAGCTGACGCTATCGCTTGGGGCTTAGCTGGAGGAAGGGAGTGCTGAACTCATGGAAATGTCCCAATACCTGGATATATTTGTCGAGGAGGCTAGGGAGCATATCCAGGCTCTGAATGATGGTCTTCTACGTTTGGAGCAAAACCCTACCGATAAAGATGTGGTAAGCGAACTATTCCGTTCGGCCCATACCCTTAAAGGTATGGCAGCCACTATGGGCTTTGCGAAAACGGCCGAACTGACCCATCGGCTGGAGAGTTCATTAGATTTGGTGCGGCAGGGAGTCTTGAGCCCCAGTAGCAGCTATATCTCTGCTGTGTTACAGGCCGTTGATGCCTTGGAGGGGCTGGTGGAAAGTGCGGCTACCGGGCAAGAGGATACAAGCATTACCATAGACCATTTAATCGCTGCCCTGCCCACCAGTGCTGATGTGGCCAAAGTGGAAGAAATGGTGGAGACGGCTGAGCAGGAAGTGGCCAGCACCGCCGCCAGCGAATTAGAAGAGCATGCGTTGGTGGTTTTGCAGGCCGCCAGGAGGCAGGGCTTACAGGGGTACCGATTGGACGTGAGTCTGGCACCCGATGCGTTGCTCAAATCGGCGCGGGCCTATATGGTCTTTCAACGATTGGAGCAGCATGGGGAAATTATCCAGTCGGAGCCCAGTGGCTCCGACTTGGAGGCAGAACGTTTTGAGGATCGCTTCACCGTTTGGCTGGTCTCATCGGCTCCCAGTTCCCTTCTACAAGAAGAAATCGAGAATATTGCCGACGTCCGTTCGGTGGTGGTGACCCCCCTCGACCAGCGGGCCGATTCAGCCTCATCTTCCGATGCCAGTGCCGATATGACCCCCCGCTTGCGTATGGGAAAAAGTGTGCGTGTAGATATCGCCCGTTTGGATCGGCTGATGAATTTGGTCAGTGAACTGGTGATCACGCGCACCCGCCTGACCCAGCTCAGCAGAGATTTGGATAATCATGCTTTAGCCGAGACGACGGCCACCTTAAATAGAATCCTCTTAGAACTGCAAGATGAGGTAATGCAGGTACGGATGGTAGCTGTCGAACAGATCTTTAACCGCTTTCCTCGCATGGTCCGTGATTTAAGTCAGCAATTGGGGAAGGACGTGGACTTTGAAATTACCGGTCAGGAGACCGAATTGGACCGCACTATCGTGGACGAGATCGGTGATCCCTTGGTGCATCTTCTACGTAATGCCATTGATCACGGTATAGAGCCGGCAGCTGAAAGGGCAAAGCTGGGGAAGCCGGCGAAAGCAAAACTGCGTTTATCCGCCTATCATCGGGGAGACTCGGTCTTTATCGAGGTACAAGATGATGGACGCGGCATTGATGTGGCCCAGATTAAGCAAAAGGCGGTGGAGCGCGGACTGATTGGTGCTGATGAGGCCAACTCTTTAGACGATGAAGCGGCTCTGAAACTCATCTTTCAGCCCGGATTTAGTACGGCTAAACAAGTTACCGATGTTTCGGGGCGCGGGGTTGGGCTGGATGTGGTCGCTAGCAAAATTGCCAGTTTAGGTGGTCGTACTTCTGTCCACAGCGAGCTGGGTCAAGGTAGTGTGTTTACTATTGTCTTGCCTCTCACCTTAGCCATCATGGCTACCTTACAAGTAAAAGTAGGCCCAGAACGTTATGCCATCCCGTTAAGTGTGGTGGATCAAACAGCCCTCCTAAAGCGGTCCGAGTTGGATGTAATAGAACATCGTTTAGCCATGTCCTACCGGGGGCAAACAATTCCAGTTGTCGACCTACGTGAGGCCTTGGCTGTTCCCCACACCAGTGCCCAGGCAGAGGATGTTTATGTGGTGGTCGTTTATCGCGGTAGGAAACTCTTAGGCCTAATGGTAGATGAGTTGCTAGGACAAGAGGAAGTAGTTGTCAAACCGCTAGGCCGTTTTGTGGATAGAAGCCCAGGGATTAGTGGAGCTACCATTTTGGGTGACGGCACCATTGCCCTGATCTTGGATGTCACGTCGATAGTGTGAGGAGGTAGTTAGGATGAGCACGGCAGCTCATTTGGAAGAAGAACGTTTTGTTGTCTTTCGTCTAGCAGGGGAAGACTTCGCCATTCCCATTGACGGGGTACATTCGGTGGAGAGGATGATGCCCATTACGCGCGTGCCCAAAGCACCTACCTTTGTGGAGGGGGTAATCAATCTGCGGGGAGAGGTGGTCCCTGTCATTGACTTGCGGCGGCGGTTAGATTTGCCACCGGCTACAGAGGATGTGGATGCCCACATAGTGGTGGTTCTTGCCGGTGAGCAGTTGGTAGGTCTAATAGTAGATGAGATAAGCCACGTCTTGAGTTTGCCTGCCACCGCCATTCAGCCGGCTGACCAGGTCATCGGTGAAGCCAATCGGAACTTTCTCCAAGGTGTGGGGCAGGGGGAGCAGGGGTTGATCATTATTCTTGACCTGGAACGCGTGGTGGATCCGGAGAGGTAGTCCTATGTTTTCACCTTTGCAGATTGACGTGTTGCGGGAAGTTAGTAACATAGGCTGTGGTAACGCGGCCACCGCCTTGTCCAACATGCTTAATAAACGGATCGATATGGAGATTCCCAGCGTCAATGTCTTGCCCTTGGCCCAGGTGCCTGAATTATTAGGCGGGGCCGAGCTGCTGGTTACTGGGGTTTTCTTTCAAGCTTTAGGTGGTTTGCCCTGTTCCATCCTTTGGTTATTGGAGCAAGAATCGGTAGGAAAGCTACTAAGTTTGCTTTTCGGTATGGATATCCAAAGTACACCACCCTATTCCTCCATGGAACAGTCGGCTTTGATGGAAGTTGGTAACATCCTCAGCAGTTCTTACCTAGGTGCTCTCAGCAGCTTTACCGACTTAAATTTTCAACTATCGGTGCCGGCTTTAGCTACCGACATGGCTGGTGCGGTTCTTGATATAGCCCTCATGCAACTAGGCAGCTACTCGGATCACGCTTTAGTCATTAAGAATAGTCTGCGTGTAGGCGACGAATCGGTGGAGGCTAACTTTCTCCTTATACCCGATCTGGAACTCGTAGAGAAAATATTTACAAGCCTCGGAGTAAGTGAATGAGGAGGCGAGTATTGCAGGTAGGCATGGCCCAGTATGCGGTGGGACAGGCCGACGATGTGCTAAGAACATTAGGGCTGGGTTCCTGTGTGGGTATATGTTTACATGATCCCGCCCTCCACCTAGGGGGGCTTGTCCATATCATGTTGCCGGAAATGGCCCTGTATCAGGACAAAAGCACGGAAGCCAAGTATGCGGATACGGGGGTGCGTTTATTGGTAAGAGAACTGCAGCGAAAAGGGGCGGTCCCTAGTCGCCTAGTGGCCAAGTTGGCCGGCGGGGCCCAGATGTTCACCTTTTCTGGGCAAAGTGAGATTATGCGTATAGGGGAGAGAAATGTGGCGGCTACCCACAAAGCGCTGCGGGAATTACAAATACCCGTTGTGGCCGAACATACGGGCGGAAACTTCGGGCGCACCATCGAGTTTTTCTGCAGCAGCGGCATCTTAGAGGTACGCACTATTGGGCACGGGACCTTCACTATTTAGGGGGTGTAAGTGTGGCAGGCTCGGCAGCCGAATCGCTATGGCAGGCTTATAAGCGGGCTGATGGGGCCGCTAGGCTTGCACTTATTGAACACTATCTACCATTGGTTAAGCGGATATGTGGGCGGATGAGTTTAAACTTACCGAGCTATGTGGATCCGGGCGACCTAGAGAGCGCTGGGGTGCTGGGGCTAATGGATGCCATTAATAACTACTGTCCTGACCGGGGGGTAAAGTTTGAGACCTATGCGGCGATGCGTATTAAAGGAGCAATTATTGATAGTTTGCGCCAAATAGACTTTGTACCTAGGACAGTTCGCCAAAGGGCCAAGCAATTGCAGCAAGCCATGCAAGATCTACAGACTAAATTGGGGAGAAGTGCTGAGGAGGCCGAGTTGGCGGCTGAACTTGGCATTAGTGTGGACGAGCTACGTAAGTGGTTCTTAGATGTGCAGGCAATTACTGTTTTGTCTCTTAATGCACCTTTAGACGCGGAAGAGGAAGGAGACGAATTATTGAGTCTTTTGGTAGCTGCCCCCAACAGCGATCCGGTCAACCATGTGCTGGAGGAAGAACAGGTTGAGGAGTTGGCGGCGGCTATCGCTAGTCTGAGCGAGCGGGAACAGTTGTTACTGAGCTTATATTATAACGAGGGGCTGACTCTTAAAGAAATAGGACAGGTATTGGGAATTAGTGAATCCCGAGTAAGTCAGATTCATACAGCCCTCGTATTGAAATTGCGGGCTAAACTGACGTGAGGGGGGCGTGCATATGGCGGCTGAAGTGCAAAAAGAATTTCAAGGCCGTGGATTTCGGGTACTAGTTGATAAGCAACAAGTTAAGATGATAGTTGAGCCGGTGATCGATACGGTTAGCCCAGTTACTGTAGGAGAGGTTAAAGCCTTCTTTGCTCAGCAAGGTTGGCCTTGGTTAGCGGAAGAACAAATTAAGGCCGCATTAGCTAAGAGTGATGGGCAGCCGCAGGTAATAATCGATAATTTGGCGGAGATTCGGACCGATGCTCAGCTGCATGTTCGTGTCAGTGAAGATCATATGCGGGCTGTGGCGCGTGTAAGCCCTGCCATTTGGGGAGCCCCCTTAACTAAGGCAGATGTCTTGCGTCAGTTGGCCCAGTTAGGTGTTTGCTACGGAATACAAAATGAGGTCATAGAGGAGATGGTGGCCAACCAAACTCTGGACCGAGAGTGGACGATAGCCTTGGGACGCCCCGCGGAGAAAGGAACTAATGCCCGTTTAGAATATCAGCCAGTGCTGCTACGGAGCGGTGGTCGCCCCACCTTCTTGCCCGATGGCCGTGTGGATTTCAGAGAGTTAAATAATATTATTGTTGTAACCAAGGGGCAGGTGTTAGCTACCCGCATTCCTCCCACTCCCGGGACACCGGGGCGGAATATTTATGGAGTAGAGTTGCCGGCGGTAGCAGGGAAGGATTTAATTTGGCCCATGGGTAAGGGAGTCGCTGTGGAAAATGATCGGCTGGTGGCTACCGAAGACGGTCAGGTGGTGCTTAAATCGGGCCGAATTAATGTGCTGCCGGTCTATGAGATCTCGGGGGATGTGGATTATTCGGTAGGCAATATCCGTTTCAATGGTAACGTACATATTCGTGGCTCAGTTAAACCGGGCTTTACTATACAGGCGGAAGGCGATGTAAAAATCGCCGGTGGGGTTGATTGCGCCACCATTATTTGTGGCGGAACACTCACCGTAGGCGGCGGCATTCAGGGGCAAAACCGGGGAGAGATAAACGTAGAAGGAGATGTGTATTGCCGCTTTATTGAGAACTGTAAAGTAACGGCCGGTGGCACCATTGAGGTGGGTGAAGACATAATGCATAGCCAAGTCTACGCGGGCCGTTCGATAAAGGTAGGTGGTAGAAAGGGCCTGATTGTAGGTGGCGTGATACGAGCAACCGATAGCATTGAATGTAAGGTTTTAGGTGCTTCCTTAGGTACTCCTACTCTTCTGGAAGTTGGTATCAACCCGGCCCTATTTGAACAATATGGGCAGCTGGTAGCGGCCGCTAGTCGAATAGAAGATGAGTTAAACCGACTGAAGCAGGGGATCAATCGCCTAGAGCAGCTTAAGTCCACCGTTGGTTCTTTGCCCCCCAGTCGACAGGAGTTACTTAACCAGCTGCAGCGGGCTTATAATCAGCGTTCCCATGAACTGAGCAATATCACCTGGCAATTATCCCAGCAAGAGCAGGCAATGGCCGCCATCAAGAATGCCCAAATTAAAGTGAGCGAAAAAGTCTATTCCGGTGTCAAGGTTACTATCGGTAAGGCGGTCTACTATACCCGTGAAGAAAAGGCGGGCGGGACTTTTAAACTACTGGAAGGCGATGTGGTCTTTAGCGCCTTATAGACAAAGGAGGGGTACTTTTGTCAATTCGCCCGGTTGATCCCCAACCGGTCTTACATAAGGCCAGTGAATCCCAGCGGATTGCGGCAGCTACGCGAGGACAGCCTAATCCGGAACAACATCAGTTTCTTCAGGAGCTGCAACAACAGAGTGCGCGTCGGCAACAGATGGTGCAGCACACCGATGATGCGGAGGCAAGCAAGTTACAGGCCGATGATGAGTCTAGACAGCCACGTCAGAGACAAGAAAAACGAAAAAAGCAGAAGCAAAAGCGGCCAACGGCCTGGTGGGAGCCGGATAAAAGTCGCGGTACCCGTTTAGACATAAAAGTGTAGGGGTGACAGCAAATGTGGTTATGGGCCTTGGCAGCCGGCCTATTCGCACTGGCCGCGCTGCTATTTTTCCTGCTTTATCGAAGGGCTAAGTTGGCACTGGAGTATTGGAGTAATCCGGCCAACGCTCTCACCGTTGATGGGGTTGCCGTGCTCATAGAGGAGTTGGAGTCAGCAGGAGAAATTATCGTGGAACGTTTAGAGGTCAAGCAGCGAGAGGTGGAGCAGTTACTCAAGCTGCTGGACGCTAAACTGGAATTATTACAGGCAGCCCTGGCTCTAAGAGAGGAACGGCCGGAGGTTAAAGAAGAAGCAGCTCCTGGGGTGCAAGTTTTGGGTGAAAAGCAACAGCAGGTTTTACACTGGCATCAACAGGGGTTGACACCGGTGGAAATTGCCCGCCAGACCGATCTTAAAATCGATGAAGTACGTTTGATACTTAGCCTTTTCGCCAGCGATGGTTAATAATTAGTGAAGTCTTGCTAGTAGGGACTTGCTTGTGGTATACTACCAAATAGTGCTTAACACACACGCTTTGGGACCGTAGGGGCGGTGCTTGCCGGGAGCGGCAGGTCCTCCTGTGGGATGAAAAAAGCGGAGGCCATTAACCAAAGAGAGGAGGTGACACAGCCATGGCAATCGTTTCCATGAAGCAATTACTAGAGGCTGGTGTCCATTTTGGTCATCAAACAAGGCGTTGGAATCCAAAAATGGCGCCTTACATCTTTACCGAGCGCAACGGTATCTATATCATCGATTTGCAAAAAACGGTGCGCAAAATTGACGAGGCCTATAATTTCGTGAAAGAGTTGGTTGCTTCCGGGAAATCCATCCTTTTTGTTGGCACCAAGAAGCAAGCCCAAGAGGCGGTGCAAGAAGAGGCTGAACGCTGCGGTATGTTCTATGTTAATCAGCGTTGGCTTGGTGGTACATTGACCAACTTCCAGACCATCCAGCGCCGTATTGCCCGTCTTCACGAATTAAACCGCATGGAAGAGGAAGGCATGTTTGAAGTGTTGCCCAAGAAGGAAGTTATCGCCCTACGCAATGAAATGGCTAGGTTGAACAAGTTCCTGGGCGGCATCAAGGATATGCGTGACCTTCCTGGCGCTTTATTCATTATTGATCCTCGCAAGGAGCGCATTGCTGTTGCAGAAGCTCGCAAATTGGGCATACCAATTATAGCCATCGTCGACACCAACTGTGATCCCGATGAAGTCGATGTGATCATCCCCGGTAACGATGATGCTATTCGTGCCATTAGACTGCTTAGCTCCACAATCGCCGATGCGGTAATTGAGGGTAAGCAGGGTGAGCAAATGGCAGAATAAAGATGATAGAAGGGTAAGGGTGAAAGGGTAATTGCCCTTGCATACTTACCCTTTTTTACCCCATCTTAGTACATAATAGTTTACGAGGAGGGAAATCATGGCTGAGATCACCGCAGCTTTAGTTAAAGAGTTACGTGAGCGTACTGGTGCAGGTATGATGGATTGTAAACGGGCTCTGGTTGAAAAGAATGGTGACATTGAAGCTGCTATCGAGTATTTGCGCGAAAAGGGCCTAGCTGCCGCAGCTAAGAAAGCAGGCCGTATCGCATCGGAAGGTTTAGTCGATGCCTATATCCATGCCGGCGGTAAGTTGGGCGTACTCATCGAAGTCAACTGCGAAACCGACTTTGTTGCAAAGACCGATGAGTTCAAGGAATTGGTGCGCGATCTGGCGATGCATATTGCTGCTCAAAGTCCTACTTACATTTCACCAGATCAAATTCCCGCAGAAGTCGTAGAAAAAGAACGGGAAATCCTGCGGGCCCAGGCATTAAATGAAGGTAAGCCAGAAAAGATTGTGGACAAAATGGTAGAAGGCCGCATTCAGAAGTTTTTTGCCGAGGTCTGTCTCCTCAACCAACCCTTTGTCCGTGACCCGGATATGACTGTTGGCGAATTGATTACCAGCAAGATCGCTTCCATCGGTGAAAATATTAATGTGCGTCGCTTTGAACGTTTCGTTTTAGGGGAAGGTTTAGAAAAGCGCGTGCATGATATTGCTGCCGAAGTGGCTGCCTTACAAAAATAGGTTATGCAAAAAAGGAGCACTACGGTGTTCCTTTTTTTACGAAACTTACTAGGCCGAACAGGAATTACACTATTTGCAGGCGAAATAGTAGGACGGAGGTATTGCTATGAAAAGGCCGAAATACAGACGTATCGTTTTAAAACTGAGCGGAGAGGCCCTGGCAGGAGGGAAAGGGTTTGGTATTGATGCCCAAG
>JAAYGE010000029.1 GCA_012727835.1 Bacillota bacterium | reverse complement strand
TTGCCTACCAGAACAGAAAACAGGGCGCGTTGCGCCACGTTTACAAGAAACGTTTTGCGACACGCCCTTTTATTTCCGGACTGAAATTATTCAAAAAATAGTAGAAAAAAGGGGGTGGTGTGTCGAATAATTAGTATGGTCTTTAATAGTTAAGGATGGAAGGGATGAAGTGTTCATGCAACTTACAGGAAATACCCCCTTAGCGGAGATTCGCTACAAGTACAAAGGCCAAGAGCGAACCATTTATGCCAAGTTGGAGTTTTTTAACCCGACGGGAAGTATCAAAGACCGCATAGCTGAGCACATCATCAAGAAGTCTAAGCAGAATGGGGAACTCAGGGACGGTATGCCAATTATTGAGGCTACCAGTGGCAACACGGGTATTGCTTTCGCCGGTTTAGGCCGTTGCTTTGGGCACCCGGTTCACATCTTTATGCCCGATTGGATGAGTCAAGAGAGAATCTTGATCATGGAAAGCTTTGGTGCCACGGTACATCTGGTTTCCGCCAAAGCCGGCGGATTTAAAGGCAGCATAGCCTTAGCCGACGAGTTGGCTGACAAGGAGAACGGTTTCCGACCTAATCAGTTTTCTAATGAAGACAATACGGAGGCCCATTACCTTACTACCGGCAAGGAGCTCTGGGAACAGATGGAGCGCTTGGGATTGGGTGTAGACGCTTTTGTGGCTGGTGTGGGTACCGGTGGCACCGTGATGGGTGTAGGCCGCTATCTGCAGGAGCATAACCCCCAGGGTAAGATCCACCCTCTAGAGCCGGCCAATTCACCTACGATAGCTACCGGGTATAAAGTAGGTCAGCATCGTATCCAAGGTATCTCCGATGAGTTTATCCCACCGATTCTTAAGGTGGATGAAATTGAGCCAGTGGTGCATGTGGACGATGGCGACTCCATTATCATGGCCCAGAAATTGGCCAAAGACATTGGCCTGGGCGTAGGTATTTCTTCTGGTGCCAACTTCTTAGGTGCCGTGTTGCTGCAAGAAGAATACGGTTCTGATGCGGTGGTAACTACCGTATTCGCCGACGATAACAAGAAGTACTTGACTACCGATTATGCCAGAGAAGAGCCGGTGAAAGAGGAGTTTCTTGCTCCTGCAATTGAGCTCCTGGGCTATAAGCTATACCGTTATTAAGAGAAACAAATCAACATGGCGGGGCGGTCGCGAGAATTAGTATGGCGACCGTCTTTTTTTATTGCCAAACTAACAAGGTCTTACGGCTGCTCCAGTACGGCATTAGGTAACCTGGTCCTTTAGTGAATCCTTTTCTCAGCCTTGGAGAAAATACAGGCAGAGGAGGGGGAAAAATGCCCATTTGGAAGCAGGTTCTGCAGAATTTTGTTGGAGCTCAAAGGCCCCAGGTTGATACAGGCTTAGAAGCAAAATATTCGGTACAGATAAATTTAAATAAAAACCTAGAATACATAGAGCAGCTCTTTGCCGATTCCGCCGATCTGGTTTGCCGCCGCTTGCAGGTGGGGCAGCGACCAGCAGCTTTAATATATCTTAAAGGTCTAACCAATAGCGACCTTATCCAGCGAGGCATTGCTGATCCCTTACTCAACTGTAAACGCAGCACCTCCTTGCAGGATATTTTATCTTGCATTGCTGTCAGCGACTATTCTACAATGGATGATTTGCACCAGGCTTTGCAGCAGATGCTAGATGGCCGCGTGCTTTTGCTCTGCCAGGGGATAGCAACAGCTGTTGTTGTTGACGTGGTCAAGTTCCCGAAACGGGCCGTTGCTGAACCGGCAACCGATTTGGCCATCAGTGGCCCTATGGATGGTTTTATCGAAGCCATCGAAGATAACTTGGCTTTAGTACGGCGTCGATTACGCACTCCCCATTTTAAGAGCAAAACCATGCGCTTGGGCGTTCTCTCCCGCACGCCTGTTCTTATCTGCTATTTGGAAGATAGGGTTGATAAGCAACTGCTGGCCGAGGTGGAGCAGCGCTTGCAACGCCTACAGACAGAGGAAGATCTGCCGAAAGTCCTGGATAGCTACTATGTAATGGAAGCTATCTCCGATCACCCCTTATCGCCTTTTCCGCAGGTACTGCAAACAGAACGGCCCGATGTAATTGTAGCCCATTTGGTGGAGGGGCGAATCGGCCTTTTAGTGGATGGTAGCCCCGTAGCCCTAGTAGTGCCGGCTGCTTTCTTCGATTTCTTACAGACTGCTGACGACTATTATGTGCACCCCATCTTTGCCAGTGTGGCCCGCTGGTTGCGACTGTTGGCAGTATTTGTAACTACTTCGGTTTCCGGCCTGTATGTAGCGGTTACAACCTTTCATTATGAGGTAATACCGTCTAGATTGGTTAACACAGTGGCCCAAACCCGAGGCCAAGTTCCCCTATCATCCTTTTCCGAAGCGATCATTATGGAAATAACTATTGACCTGTTGCGGGAGGCTACTATCCGTTTGCCCACCAAGGTGGGACAAGTTATTGGCGTGGTGGGAGCCTTAGTGGTGGGGCAGGCGGCGGTACAGGCGGGTGTGGTAGGTCCCCTGCTGGTGATTGTGGTGGCTATTGCAACTATAGCGGGTTTTGCCATCCCCAATAATGAACAAGCCACCGCCTTGCGCATGTTGCGCTTCCCCCTGATCTTAGCCGCCACCGTCTTATCCGGTTTTGGCATGATTTTTGTGTGGACGGCCATACTCACCCACTTGGCCAGCATGGATTCTTTGGGCGAACCCTATTTACGGCCCATAGCGCCCTTAAAACCGAAAAAGCTAAAGGATATCTTTATTCGTCCTTTTAGGCAAGTATAGGGAGGGGATGTTGTGCAAGACAAACACCGCCAAGTAATTACCGGGTGGCTATTATTTTGCCTTACACTAAATGGGGTTGTCGCAACGGGCGTTTTTAGTCTAGCGCGGGATGTGGCAGAAGTTGCCGGGGCGGGAGCTCTGGTGGCTATCCCCCTCACTGGAGTGGTAATGCTAGTAAAATTGGTCGGCATTCATCTACTAGCCAACCGCTTCCCCGAGCAAACGCTGAATGAATATAGCTATCAGCTATTGGGTCCGGTGTTAGCAAAAGTCTACTTATTAATCTATGGTCTTTTATCCCTAGCGGTGGCTATTAGCATCCCCCGCGCCCATTTTCCCCTTGTAACCGCCTGGGCACTGGGGCTGACGCCAAAGATAGCCTTCATGGCACCTTTAGCCATAGTATGTTGGAATGTGGTTAAG